>CAYUVO010000011.1:39231-46066 GCA_964448185.1 uncultured Phycisphaeraceae bacterium | reverse complement strand
ACAATTCGTCTAGATGCCAGGTGTCGCCCATGCGCCCGCGTCGTCGTCGCAGCGCGCCCCGACGATGGCTGTGCTACCGGAGATGGCCACACGGTAGCCGAAGAGGTCTTCCTCGGCGGCGTCGGACGCGGTGAGCTTAAAATCCTCATTGAGCACCTGCCCGCTGGAAATGGCGGTAGCAACACACAGTGCGATCATCGCATACGTCTTGTTCATCGCGGGCTCCTTGGGGCGGGCTTGATAGGGGGGGCTTCATAAGGGGGGGGCTTGGGGCTGGTCGGTCGCATTCTACCAGACACAAATCATACCCACAACGCATGTCACGACGACCGTGGCATATGGAACGACGTCTGTACCATATGGAACAAGAGCCATGTCATATGAAACGATGACCGTGGCAGGTGCTACGACGACCGTGGCATATGGAACAGAAGCAAAGTCATATGGAACGACGACCGTGGCAGGTGCTACGACGACCGTTCCATATGGAACAAGAGCAAAGTCATATGACACAGCTCTTGTCAAGCATTGAATCACGGCCGGTTTCGGCCATTCTTCGACCTTCGCTCAACTCACGGCCGCACCGGACCGATCAACAACGATCGAGTTGGCGACCGAGAACAAGCCCCACCGTTGAGGTGGTCTGTATCACACTTGCATGAATATATAAACGGCACGGATATGTATGCTGTAACGTTGTTCGTGGCTATTGCTGCCAGCGCTGCGGCGGGTTGACACGTTCCATCCACCGCTCGGACTGCGCGAGGGCTTGGTAACCGCACGCCTGATAGACCGAGTGCGCATCAGCGGTCCCCAACATCCACCTTCGGAGCGTCTGCAACTCGGGGTGCGCATCGAGCGCCTTGACCATTGCACGCGCGATCCCCTTGCCGCTGTGGGCTTCGAGCACGAAGACATCGCAGAGCCACGCGAAGGTTGCTTTGTCGGTCACGACTCGTGCAAAGCCGACCTGCTCGCCGCTCGATGTATACACGCCAGCAACGATCGAGTTGGCGATCGCGGTTTCTATGATTTCACGCCTGACTTTGGGCGACCAGTACAGGCCCGCAAGCGTTCGCCACACGAGATCTATGTCTAATCGATGGGGATCAAACGAGCACTCGTAGCCCGCTGGAAAGACCACGCTCGGCGTCGGGGGGAAATCATCTTGCGGCGACTTAGGCATGGCGATGTCTACACGTTGAACAGGAAGTGGCACACGTCCGCGTCCTGCATGGTGTAATCCTTGCCCTCGATGCGCATTTTGCCCGCTTCTTTGATCGCCTTCTCGGTCTTGAGTTCAACAAGATCCGCAACGCTATAAATCTCGGCGCGAATAAACCCACGCTCGAAATCGGTGTGGATCACGCCTGCCGCTTGGGGCGCGGTCGCCCCCTTGCGCACGGGCCACGCGCGGATCTCCTTGGGACCAGCGGTGTAGTAACTCTGCAAGCCGAGCAGCTCGTAGGCGGCGCGTGCAAACTTGGCCAGCGCCGGTTCGTCCATGCCCATGTCCGCGAGCATCTCGAGCTTGTCCGCCTCGTCAAGCTCGGAGAGTTCTGACTCGATGCTCGCACACACCGGGACCATCTGCGAGCCAACGTTCTTGGCATGCTCACGGACCACCTGTGCCATCGGGCCTTGACCGTTGACATCATCCTCGCCGACGTTGGCGAGATAGAGAATGGGCTTGGTCGTCGTCAGGCCGAGCCCTCGAAGAGCGTTCTGGCGATCGGTGTCATCAAACGTCAGCGAGCGGGCGGGCTTGCCATCACCGACGACCGGGAGCATGGCTTCGATGACCGCAAGCCGGGAGATCGCTTCGCGGTCCTTGCTTCGTGCTGCGCGCTCGGCCTTGGAGTGCGCACTTTCGAGCGTCTGAAGATCAGAAAGGATCAGCTCGATTTCGATGATTTCAATGTCACGCAAGGGATCGATGCTGCCTTCGACGTGCGTGATGTCCTCGCCGCCGGGAACACTCTCGAAACAGCGAACCACATGGACCACCGCGTCCACATCGCGGATGTTCTTGAGGAAGGCGTTGCCCTTGCCCTCGCCCTTGGACGCCCCTCGCACCAGCCCAGCGATATCAACAAGTTTGAGCGACGCGGACAGGATCTTCTGCGTTTCGATGAACCCATTGATGACCTCGAGCCGAGGGTCGGGGATGGGGACGATCCCAATGTTGGGTTCGATGGTCGCGAACGGGTAGTTGGCTGCGAGCGCTCCTGCTGCGGTGAGTGCGTTGAACAGGGTGCTCTTGCCGACGTTGGGCAGACCGACGATGCCAGCTTCCATCGTGTGATTCCTCTCAAACAAGACGGGGCGGTGTAGACGAGTGAAGGGTGAGGTGGGGGGGGGAAGCGATGGTAGTCGCGGGTTGACACAAAAAGAGCCCGCCAGGGTGAGGCGGGCTCTGGGAGAGGTTGGATTTTTACTGAATCGAGACTCAGGCTCGGCGTCTTCTGCTCGCCGCGATCCCGACTAGCCCGAGCAGCGTCACCGATGCCGGAGCGGGCACGGGGACGAAGTTGGTGAGCTGCACTGAATCGGCGTTGTAGAGCACGTCGAAGGTGCCCGAGCCGTCGGCGGCATTCACGGTCATCACGCCATTGGCGAAGACGCCGGTGACGCTGTCAGCGGTAAGGATGGTGAACACGTCAGCGATGCCGGGGGTGAACCCGTTGGCGAGTGTGACGAGCAGGTCGCCGTCGAGTGCCGCGTCGAGCGTGATCGCGAGCACGTCGTAGTTGACGCCCATGTTGAGCCCGCCGAGTTCGATGGCCAGATCAGCCAAAGCGGTCTGATGCCAGTCGCCGAGGATGTCGAGATCCCCCTGTGGGTCGAAGACGCCGTCGTTGATGAACGTCTCGACGCTCAGGAGGCTCAGAGTTCCGCCACCTTGAACGAGCCCGTTGGCGTTGTTGTCGAACGTTTGCACGCCGCTGCCGTTGATCGTGACGACCGCGCCGGGTGCGATGAAGATCTCGCCCGTATTGAGCAGCGTGCCGCTGTTGATTCTGACCGTGACCGAGGCGTTGGCGTCGAAGCTGCCCGCGTTGTTGAAGTTGCCGGTATCGACGGTGCGTGCCGTGCCCGAGCCTTCCAGAATAACAAGCGTGTTGTTGTTGGTGAAGTCGCCTGTGCCACGGAAGGTCGCGACCCCATTGGCAGCCGGAGTGGAGGTAAGCCTGAGCACCGCGTTGTTGGCGGTGGCCATCGCGCCGTAGTTGAGAATCGCTGAACTTCCGGGGACGCCTGCAACATCAACCGTCAGGCCCGCTGCCAGATCGCTCAGCAGTGTAGAAGAGCCGGTGGCGAAGATGCTGCCCGAACCCGCCGCGGTGGTGGCAAGGCGTGCGCCTCTGACTTCGATTGCGTTGCCGTTGATGGCACCGCCGTTGAAGGTGAACTGACTGGTGCCGCCCGAGACGATGAGCTGGCCCATGTTGTTGATCACGGCTCCATTATTGACGAGCGAAGAACCCCCGCTGAACGTCGTGGATTCACCCGCCCCCGTCGAGAGGGTTGCCCCTACCGCGTTGGTCATCACATCACCGTTGCCATCGAACCGAGTCGTAGCCGCGAAGTTGGCGATACTGTTGTTCTGGAAGTCATCGACCCGCACCGTTCTGGCCGAACCAGAGCCCACGAGCGAACTGAACGTGCCGTTGTTGACGAACTGTGTGCCGTTGAGTGTCGCAACCCCGTTAGCGCCAGCGGTCGAATCCATTGTGAACGTTGCGTTGTTGGTCAGCGTCATCGCACCAAGGTTCACAACCGCGGAGGAGCCCGGAATCCCGAGCGCCGTGATATCGAGTTGGCTTGCCGCTGCGGCGTTGACTGCAACCGCGCCGTTGAGATGAACCGCGCCGGTAGTGGCGCTGTTGAGATTCAGCGTGCTGCCATTGACCTCGACCGCGTTGCCCGTAAGCGTGCCCGCAACGGTCAAGAATGTCGATGCGCCTGAGAACCTGAGCGTGCCCAGGTTGTTCACGGTCGCGCCCGTGTTCATCACCATGCTGCTGCCGCCACTGAACAGCGCGCTGCCGCTCGCCGCGATATTGAGATCGCTCGCGTTGTTGAGCGTCATCAGATCGCCGTTTGAGTTGAACAGCGTTGTAGCCTGAAGATCAATGATGCCGTTGTTCTGGAAGTCATCGATGCGAACCGTCCGGCCCGTACCCGAGCCCACAAGCGTGCTGAACGTGCCGTTGTTGATGAACTGCGTCCCGTTGAGAAACGCAGCGCCGTTGGCGCCAGCGGTCGAATCCATCGTGAATGTCGCGTTGTTGGTCAGCGTCATCGCACCAAGGTTCACAACCGCGGAGGAGCCCGGAATCCCGAGCGCCGTGATATCGAGTTGGCTTGCCGCTGCGGCGTTGACTGCAACCGCGCCGTTGAGATGAACCGCCCCGGTGGTAGCACCATCGATGTTGAGCACACTGCCGTTGAGAACAATTGCGTTGCCGGTGATTGCTCCGCCGTTGGCGGTGAACTGCGTAGAAGCCCCGCTGAGCCGGAGGTCGCCCGAGTTGTTGATGGTGCCGCCGTTGTTCTCGAATGAGCTGCCGGAAGAGAACGCCGCTAAAGCACCTGCCGACGTATTGAACGTGGCTCCCGCGTTGTTCGTCAGGATGTCCCCGTTGCCATTGAAGGTGGTGTTGGTCTGGATATTGACGGTGGCGTTGTTCTGGAAATCATCGACGCGAACCGTTCTCGATGTCCCTGATCCAACCCGTGTCTCGAAAATTCCATCATTGATGAGCGTGGTTCCGTTCAGGGTTGCAGCGCCATTGGCACCCACTGAGGAATCCAGCGCCATTGTTCCAGTCACGCTGTTGGTCATGGGCGTCGCGCCCAGGTTCAACGTCGCGCTCAGACCGGGCACGCCCATAATGTCGAACATGGCTTCGTTCGTAAACGAAGCGAGGTCGAAAGTCGAGTTGCCGCGGACGGTGAACTGGTCTTGGTTGGTGAACGTCCCGCCGAGGATGGTTCTGCCGTTGAGCAGGATGCTTCCGGTGCGCAGCAAGCCGCTGGTGTTGACGGTGAGATCCCGCGCAATCAGGAGCGTCGCGTCCGCCGAGTTGACGAGCAGCTCATCGAGTTCGGTCACCGTGTCCATGTTCACCGTGTACGCCGCCCCGGCGGCCGCGATCGTCGCCGTGGCGCCCGGGCCGTTGGGAACGCCATTGGGCGACCACAGGAGCATGTTGTCCCAGTCGCCGTCGATGGGGTTGAGCCAGTCAAAGTTTTGTGCGGATGCCACGCTGCTCAAAGCAAGCCCAGCAACTACAGCGGTCGTTCTCGCGGTCCGATTGATATTCACAGCGTGTATCCCTCTCTGGTGCGGCCACTTACGCCGCCATCTGTCGATCCGCTCAGGCGCTCAACAACACGCCAAACACGGAGTTACCACTCACTCCTCTAAGGATGCACATTGTGGGGGCTGAATCAAGACCATTTTGAACCAACCTCCTCGTAGAGATTGGTTTCCTTTGATATTCGGCTTATGAGCGGCATTTGACCGATACCACATTATCTAAGGATCGCCATGTTTTTGTGCGGCTTTTGAGTGGTATTGTTCTTGTATAACCATATTATTTCCAGTCTCACTGAAACGCCCCTTGACCACAGCCTGATAAAGCCGAACCATCACAAAGGACCCTCGGGTCGTCTATTAGCTCGAAGCTATGCCGGTATCAGAGAGGACTCGAATGGCAACGCCCCCCCCTGCCCCCCCTTCATCAACAGATCAGGCCGATCAATCTGACCCCGCAGGTTCGGATGCCGCTGCTTCGACAGGCTCCCCCGGTGGCACCTCCGGGGTCGTGCTCGAGAAGTTCGTCTACGACGACGCCATCGTGCGCAAGTTCTCATGGGCGACCATCATCTGGGCCATCGTGGCGATGCTCGTGGGCGTCATCATTGCGATCCAACTCGTCCTGCCGACCGCCATTGACAAGTACCCGGGCATGCTCGGGTGGCTTTCATTCCTCGTCGATGTGCCCCAACTCACCTTTGGTCGCCTCCGCCCGCTGCACACCAACGCGGCGATCTTCGCCTTCGCGGGCAACGCGATCTTTGCAGCCGTCTACTACTCGACGCAGCGACTGTGCAAGGCCCGGATGTGGAGCGACAAGCTCAGCAATCTGCACTTCTGGGGCTGGCAGCTCATCATCGTCTCCGCGGCTCTCACGCTGCCCTTCGGGATCACCCAGAGCAAAGAGTACGCCGAACTCGAATGGCCTATCGACCTCGCTATCGCGGTCGTCTGGGTCGGTTTCTTCGGCGTCAACTTCATGATGACCCTCGTTCGCCGCCGCGAACGGCATATGTACGTCGCATTGTGGTTCTATATCGCCACGATCGTGACCGTCGCGGTGCTGCACGTCTTTAACAACATCTGGGTTCCCGCGGGGCTCGTTCACCTCTTCAGAACCGGCGAGATCCCGAGCTACGGGCTCATGATGAAGAGCTACCCCATCTACGCCGGGGTTCAGGACGCCCTCATGCAGTGGTGGTACGGGCATAACGCGGTGGCGTTCTTCCTGACGACTCCGTTCCTCGGGCTGATGTACTACTTCCTGCCCAAAGCGGCGAACCGGCCCGTGTTCAGCTACAAGCTCTCGATCATCCACTTCTGGTCGCTCGTGTTCATCTATATCTGGGCCGGTCCTCACCACCTGCATTACACCTCGCTGCCCGAGTGGGCCAGCACCACGGGCATGGTGTTCAGCATTATGTTGTGGATGCCCAGTTGGGGCGGGATGATCAACGGGCTGCTCACCCTGCGGGGTGCGTGGCACAAGGTCGCCCAAGACCCCATCCT
>CAYUVO010000011.1:0-39185 GCA_964448185.1 uncultured Phycisphaeraceae bacterium | reverse complement strand
GAGCACCTTTGAAGGCCCGCTCCTGAGCATCAAGAGCGTCAACTCCCTGAGCCACTACACCGACTGGACTATCGCCCACGTCCACTCGGGCACCCTCGGCTGGAACGGGTTTATGACCTTCGGGATGCTGTACTGGCTCATGCCCCGGCTCTTCCAGACCAAGAAGGTCTGGAGCCACAAGCTTATGGCGTCCCACTTCTGGATCGGGACGATCGGGATGATGCTCTACATCCTGCCGATCTACACCGCCGGGATCACCCAGGGCCTCATGTGGCGCGCGTTCGATGAATCCGGTCGACTCGCCTATCCGGACTTCGTTGAGACGGTCATCGTCCTCTTGCCTCTGTATTGGATCAGAGCGTTGGGCGGCGTGCTCTATCTCGCTGGGGTCATCATGTGTGCCTACAACATGTACCAAACCTGGCGTATGCGACCGAGCAGCTACACCGAGGTCGTCCACGAGGCTCCTAAGCTCGCCAAGATGCCGCGTCGAGATGCTTCGGACCATGTGTCCAAGAGCCGACTCGACGGCACCGTGATCAATATGGGTCACACCGCCGACAAGGTGTCACAGCTTGATTGGCACCGCCGATGGGAACGCCTGCCGGTCCGCTTCACCATCCTCGTGCTCATCGCGATCAGCATCGGCAGCATCGTCGAAGCCATTCCGATGTTCCTGATCAAGTCGAACATACCAACGATTTCAACGGTCAAGCCCTACACCCCGCTCGAACTGCTGGGCCGGGATATTTATATCGCCGAGGGATGTTACAACTGCCACTCGCAGCAGATCCGGCCCATCTATGCCGAAACCGAACGCTACGGCGAATACTCCAAGCCCGGCGAAGGCATCTACGACCGGCCCTTCCAGTGGGGCAGCCGCCGAATCGGACCCGATCTCGCACGCGAAGGCGGACGCAAAAGCCACTTCTGGCACTACGTCCACCTCGAAGACCCACGCCAGCTCGTGACCGATTCACTCATGCCCGCCTACGCATGGATGACCAAAGCCCCGATTAGGTTCAACGAGATCCAGGCACGGGTCGATTCGCAGGTCATGCTCGGCGCGCCCTATGGCCAGCTCGTCAAAGAAGGTGCCTCCGAAGCACACGCACGAGCACAAGCCAGGATCATCGCCTCTGACTTGGTCGAACAGAGCCAGGGCTACGCCTTCCCCGATTCCCTTGAAGAGAAAAAAATCATCGCCATGATCGCGTATCTCCAGCGGCTGGGAACCGACATCTTCCAGGACGAAGACTTTGACCCGCTGGCAATGCCCAACACGGATCATCTTGATCAGGTCGATCAGGTCGAATCTGCAACAGGAGACAACTGATGAGAATGACAGACATCGTTTCCTCGTTGGAACTCACCGTGTTTCCCATCGTGGGCCTGATCTTGTTTGGCGGATCTTTCCTCATCGTGACTATCCGAGCGCTCACAACAAGCCGCAGTTCGTGCGAGCGGTGGAAGAACTTGCCGCTGGAATCTGATTCGAGTGATGCTCAGCAGGAGGATCACTGAGATGTCGAAAGATCCTCACTTCCCAAAGCCCTCGGGCATCCGTGACATCGGCGAGGTCAAGATCGTCAGTCGCAAGGCTTACGAAGCCGAGCACCCGGCTCCCGAAACGCCCTCCAAGCAGACCCATCAAGCCACCAGGCCCTCGGGTGTGTTTGTGCCCTCGCACATGCTCTCGCCCGGCGCCACGGTCGAAGAGGCTGCGACGGTGGCACGAGGTCTCGGAGTCACTACGCACGCTCCCGCGGCTCACCATGCTCCCAGCGCGTCCTCGTCGCCCAAAGCAATCGGACCCCAAGAACTCGACCACGAGTACGACGGGATCAAGGAATACGACAACCCGACCCCCGGCTGGTGGTACCTGGTCTGGGCGGGTTCGGCGGTCTTTAGCGTGATCTATGTGGTGGTGTATCACAGCAGCCTGGTGCCCACGCTCCATGAGCGGCACGCCGCGATCGAAGCTCGGGCGCTCGACGTGCGTTTCGCCGAGCTGCGCAAGCTGCCCGAGGGCGAAGACAAGCTCCTGCGAATCATGGCTGAACCCAACTGGCTCGGTCAAGGCGAATCGATCTTCATTTCGGCGTGTTCGTTGTGCCACGGCCAGCAAGCCGAGGGCTTGGTTGGTCCCAACCTCACCGACGAGTTCTTCAAGAACGCGACGACCCTCTCGGGGCTTTATGACGTCGTGCTCCACGGCACTGCCAACGGCGCCATGCCCCCAAAGGGTGGAGCCCCGCTCAAGAATGAAGAGATCGCGCTCGTCTCGGCGTATGTCGCCTCGTTGCGCGGCACGAATCTGCCCGGACCGCGTGGCCCCGAGGGCGTCGAGATTCCGCCGTTCCCAGAACCGCTTGACGAAATACCCGCCGACGCTGCGGGAGGCTAACACTTCCCGCTGGTCCGCACTGGCCAGCGGGGAGACAGGGAAACGAGCCTGATGGGCACACTGCTACAACCCAATGAACGTGTGCTGGGAACTCTCAACGCAGACGGAAGCCGGCGTTGGATCAACCCCCGGCTTGCAAAGGGCAAGCTCTGGCATCGACGCAGAGCCTTCGGGTTCATCCTCATCGCGTTCTTTGTTCTGATCCCGTACCTTCGCATGAACTCCAAGCCGGTCATGATGTTCAACATCATCGACCGCGAGTTCAACATCGTCGGCTCAACGTTCTACCCGACCGACACGCTCTTGCTCGGGCTGTTGCTGCTGACGATCTTCGTGGGCATCGTCCTGCTCACCGCCTTGTTTGGTCGCGTCTGGTGCGGCTGGGCGTGCCCACAAACCGTCTACATGGAGTTCGTGTTCCGGCCGATCGACCGGCTATTGGGCACCGGCGGGTTCAAGAAATCAAAGCTCAGCGCCGTGCCCCTCAAGGTCCGCAAGGTCCTGCGCAGCCTGATCTTTCTAGTCTTGAGCTTCGCGCTCGCCAACACCTTCCTGGCGTACTTCGTCGGAACCGATCGCCTCTGGGATTGGGTGCTGGGCAACCCGCTCGACCACCCCATCGGCTTCGGGGTTGTCGCGCTGGTCACCGTCGCCATATTGTTTGATTTCGGGTTCTTCCGCGAACAGATGTGCATCGTCGCCTGCCCTTATGGACGCATGCAATCCGTCATGCTCGACGCGCGAAGCCTCATCGTCGGCTACGACCTCCGACGGGGTGAGCCGCGCGGCAAAGGCAAGAAAAAGAAACGAACCAATGACGTCTCCCTCAACGTCCTCCCCGATCAGATCGCGTCGGCTGCAACGTCCGACGAACTCGGAGACTGCGTGGACTGCACCATGTGCGTGCAGGTCTGCCCCACGGGCATCGACATCCGCGACGGGCTCCAGCTCGAATGCATCAACTGCACCCAGTGCATCGATGCCTGCGACTCGGTGATGACCAAGATCGGCAGACCCACCGGGCTCATCCGCTATTCCACCCAGAGCGAACTCGAAGGCAAGTCCAACAAACGCTTCCGTGCCCGCATCATCATCTATCCGGCGATCCTGCTCTTGCTCATGACCGCTCTGGTCACCGTCTCGATGAGCAAGGGCGGCTACAGCGCCGAACTGCTCCGAGCTGCGGGCATGCCATATAACGTGCTCCCCTCGGGCGAGGTCACCAATCAGGTTCGCCTGCGGATCACCAATCGCACCCAGGAACCAAGGGCTTATACCCTGAGTGCATCCGAGGTCGAACTCAATATGGGCACCTTGGTGGTTCAGCCCGGCGAGACCCGTTCGGAAACCGTGCTGCTGATCGCACAGAGAAGCATGTTTACAGCGGGCAGCAGGGTTGATCTCGAGCTCAAAGTCGAGGATGATCTTGGCGAATCGCGCACGCTGACCCACAAGCTGCTGGGCCCCGCAGGACCCGTGCAAGGAGATCCGAAATGACCGAACCAAACACACGCCCGGGCATCGCCGTCTGGCCACTCGTGGTCATCGGGCTCCTCACCATGAGCTTTACGATCTGCGGCATCACCGTCTACGCCGCGCTCAAAGACCCGGCCTCGACGGTCGTCGTAGACAACTACTACCAGCGGGCGCTCGACTGGGACGCCAACCGCGAGGCGTGGCGTTCGCCATCGCAAGCAGGCTGGGTCGTGACTTCATCGGTGTTCACAAGAGACGCGCACAGCATCGTCCGCGTCGAGATCGCTGGTCGGTCTTCTGATGAAGGACTCCACGCGGTCGTGTATCACAAAGCCCGCGCTAACAACAAAGTCGATCTCATGCTGGTGCGCACCGCTCCGGGTGTCTACGAAGCGCTCCTTCCCTCGAATCTCCCGGGGCTCTGGAAAGTCGAAGCCCGCGACGAAACCCTCGGCGTCAAGTTCGACACCACCCTCGAACTCGAAAGCCAATAGCGAGCGGACCACCACATGATCGACGCCCTGAACAACTTGTTCGCGAACAGCGAGATCCTGCTCGCTGCGATGAGCGGCGTCTTTGTGGCAAGCCTCCTGGGAAGCGGACACTGCGCAGGCATGTGCGGCCCGATCATGCTCTTCGCCATCGGTTCCCTCGATACCCAGCAACCCGAGCGACCCCGCCCCAAGTGGCGCGTCCACGCGGCGTACCACCTCGGACGCGGGATCAGCTACACCGCTGTCGGCGCTGCAGCGGGCGCAGCGGGCGCTGCTATTGATCTCGGAGGCTCGCTCGTAGGACTCCAACGACTCGCGGGCGTGGTCTTCGGCATCATGATGATCGTCATGGGCGCGGGGCTCATCGCGAAGCATCTTGGTTCGAGATTCGGCACTCTCTTGCGTCTCCCACGCCTACCCAAACAGCACCAACAGCTCATCGAACACCTGAGCCGTCGAGCGATGCGCCTGCCCCCGACCCCGCGCGCGTGGACCGTCGGCCTCCTCACCCCCATGCTCCCCTGCGGCTGGCTCTACCTCTACGTCATCGCAGCGGCGGGCACAGGCCAACCGCTCTTTGGTGCAGCGGTCCTCGTCGCTTTCTGGGCGGGCACGCTCCCGATGCTCGCGGGTGTGGGCGCTGGTTTGGAACTGCTCTCCGCCCCGCTTCGGCAGAAGCTCCCGTTGCTCTCGGGTCTGGTTGTCGTCGCACTCGGGCTTATGAGTGTCACCGGTCGGCTCTCGATGCCCACCTTCAGCACCGAGACGCAGCGCAAACTGATCGCTGCGCAAGCCGACGGCTTTATCCTGCCCGACCAAGAACCGCTGTGCTGTAACCCGGACTCGGGAAGCGCTCAATCCAGCACTGACCACGAGCACGTTCACCCGGAGTTGCCCTGATGCCCTCGGTCGCGGCACCCGTCGGGGCTCCTCCGCAAGCCCAAGAAGCCGTGCTGTGTACGCACTGCGCCCTTCCCGTGCCGCGCGGTCTTATTGAGCAGGGCGAACACGAACAGTTCTGCTGCGCCGGGTGCAAAAGCGTCTACCGCATCGTGCATCACAGCGGGCTCGATCGGTACTACGAGATGCGCCGGGCACTCGAACGCCACCCCGAAGCGGCGCGCACCACGGGTGAACGCTACGACGAGATGGACGACCCGCACTACCACAGCATCTACGTCCGCCCAAGTGAAACCGGCGGCGTGCAGACCGAACTGATCCTTGAAGGCGTCCACTGTCCCGCGTGCGTGTGGCTCGTTGAACGCCTGGGTCGAGTCGTTCCCGGCGTCCACGAATGCAGGCTCAATCTGCGCCAAGGCGTCGCGCATGTGAGCTGGGATCCGTCAGCAGTCGATCTCTCGAAGATCGCGCGCGGGCTCGATGGGCTGGGCTATCCGCCGCACCCGCCGCGCGGCAGCGATAGACGCGACATCCAACGCGCCGAGGCACGATCCGCACTGGTCGAACTCGGTGTCGCCGGCTTCCTCGCGGGAAACATCATGCTCCTGTCATTCTCGCTCTACGGCGGAATGATCCAGGGCATGGCCGACGAACACCGCGCCCTCTTCCGCTGGCTCAGCGCAGGCCTCGGGATGCTTGTCCTCGCGTGGCCCGGTCGCACGTTTTTCCGAGGCGCATGGGCCGCGCTTCGCACACGCAGCAGCCACCTCGATCTGCCCATCGCTCTGGCTCTGGGCGTCGGCGCTCTCTGGGGTCTTTCCAACACCGTCCGTGGCACGGGCGAAATCTACTTCGATTCGCTCTCTGTGCTCGTCTTCCTGCTGCTCGTGGGCCGAACCATCCAACGCTTCCAGCAGCGCAAAGCGTCGTCAGCGGTTGACCTCATCTACACCATGACACCCACCCGCGCACGACGGGTACAACTCGATGACGACGGCCAAGAAACCATCTCCCGAATATCTATCGCGAGTGTGCGACCGGACGATCTCGTCGAGGTCCGCGCGGGCGAGGTCATCCCCGCCGACGGCATTATTGAAAGCGGCACGTCCACCGTCGACGCCTCCATGCTCACGGGCGAACCAAGGCCCGTTCCTGTTGAACCGGGCCACACTGTCGCAGCGGGCACCGTCAACGGCCCGGGCGTCGTTCGCCTTCGCGTCAGCGAAGTGGGCGAGCGTTCGCGCGTAGGCCGACTCATGCAACAGGTCGCCGACGCCTCGACGCAGCGATCAAGCTGGGTCCGGCTCGCTGATCGCATCGCGGGCGGGTTTGTCATCCTCGTGATCGTTGCTGCCGCCTTTACGCTCTGGGCATGGTGGCCCGCGGGCGCAGACGTCGCCATCGAGCACGCCACCGCGTTGCTCATCGTAAGCTGCCCGTGTGCGCTCGGGCTTGCCACGCCACTGGTCATGTCGGTCGCCTGTGGCAGGCTTGCCCGCCAAGGCGTGCTCGTAAAGGGCGGCGACGTGCTCGAACGCCTCGCACATCCCGGCGTGCTGTTCACCGACAAAACCGGCACGCTCACCGAAGGTTCGCTGCGAGTGCTCGAACGTCATGGCGACGACCAGGCATGGGCATTAGCTGCGCTCGTCGAACAAGATTCCAACCACGCGGTCGCTCGCACACTGATCGAACATCTGCGCACCGAAGGCATCGAACCTCCAGCATGCGCACCAATCGAAGTGCAAGAAATCTTTGGCCGTGGCGTCACGGCTGACGTCGCAGGCGATCTCGTCCTTGTGGGTTCCCGCAAGTGGCTCATAGAAAACAACGTCGAGCTCACGCCCGATCTTGATTCGATCGCTCGCGAGCGTGCCTCGCTCGGCCAGTCCACTACATGGGTCGCCGTCAATGGCGTGGCGCGAGGACTCGCGGTGCTGGGCGATGCCCCACGAGCCGAAGCCAAAGCCCAGCTCGACACCCTGCGCACACGCGGCTGGTCGGTGAGACTGCTCACAGGCGACCGCACGGATGCTGCGCAGGCGGTCGCAGCCGAACTTGGATTCGATCCTGATGAAGTCGACGCCGAGCTCAGCCCCGAGGACAAGCTCGACCGAGTCCGCGACGAATCTGCCAGAACAACGAACACGGTGGTAATGCTCGGTGACGGCGTCAACGATGCTGCTGCGATGGCAGCGGTCGATGTCGGGATCGCGGTGCGTGGCGGCGCCGAAGCAAGCCTCGAAGCGGCGGACGTGTACCTGCAAGCTCCCGGGCTTGCTCCGCTGGGCACGCTGATGCGAGCGGTCGGAGCGGTCCGCACCCGGCTCCTGTTATGTCTGGCGGTTTCGCTCGCATATAATATCACAGCGGGTGCTGCTGCAATCGTCGGGCTGATCGGTCCATTGACAGCAGCCGTCATTATGCCGGTCAGTTCGCTCAGCGTGCTGACCATCGCGACGCTCGGCGTCGGGAGGAGACCGCGATGACCGGGGTGCTGATACTCATGCTGATCGTCGCGCTGTGTCTCGGGGCTTCTGCGCTGGCCGCGTTTGTCTTCGCTGCACGCCGAGGACAGTTCGACGACCTTGATACACCCGCCATCCGCGCCGTCTTCGACGACGACGAGTAAACACCCGCGTTCGACCAACACGCCGCGTGCGCACAAAGCGGGGCGCCCCATCTTGAGACGCCCCACGCAGTTCATGTAGATATCCCGCTGTGCTTACTTGCCTTCGAGCACCACGTCGAGCGTCATTTCTTTGTCGTCGCGGATCACGCCGATCTTGATTTCATCGCCCGGTTCGTGGCTCGAGAGCATCTGCATCCAGTGCTCGACGCCCGTGACCTTCTGGCCATCCCATCTCACGAGACGGTCGCCCGCAAGCACACCCGCCTTGGCCGCCGGTCCGTCGTCGGCGATCCCGCCGATGAGCACGCCCTCGTTGTTCTCGTCGTAGCTCCCGGGCATCACGCCGAAGCGAACCTTGATGTCCCCGGTTCTCCGACCCGCGTCGCTGCCACCGCCCGCCGAGTTGAACTCAAAGTCATTGGACGAAGTAGCGATCGCAACCACGATATCGTGGTACATGTTGACCGTCTTGACCGCGCCCACGCGGTTGATCTTCCAACTCACGTCCGCGGGCGTGTGATAATCCTCGTGGAAATCGGCAATAATCGAGAACAGCACCGGGATCTTCGATTGATAGAACGGCAGGTGGTCGCTCGCACCCGACATGTTCGGGGGCATCACGATCTCAAGTCCCGAATCATCAAGGAACGGCTCGATGAACTCTGCGAGCCCGTCGGCACTGTTCGCACCAGCGACCGTCAGCCGCTCGTTAGCGATTCGTCCGATCATGTCCCAGTTGATCATCAGCGTGTGCTGATCGAGCGGCACGATCGGATCGTTGACGTAGTGACGCGAGCCGTTGAGACCGCTTTCCTCGGCACTAAACGCCATCAGCACGATCGTCCGGCGATCATCGTCGTCGTCCGCGAACGTCTCGGCGAGCTGCTTGCCCAGCAGCAGCAGCGCGGCACTGCCCGAGGCATTGTCGTCCGCTCCGGGGTGCAACTCGCCCGGCCCGCTCCGGCTGCCAAAGTACCCCATCCCCAAGTGATCGAGGTGCGCACCGATGATGATATATTCATCCGCCAAGTCGCCTTTGCCCGGGATCATCGCGCCCACGTTTTCCGCTATCACCGGCGTCCGCTCGGCCTTGCCCGTAAACGCAAACGCTACATCGAGCTCAAGCATCCCCAGCCCGTCGTTCGCAAACTCGATCAACTCCTCGATGTCGCGTTCCCTCGGATCGCCCGCTTCGAGCAGCCTCGCGCCCGCCTCGGGGCTCATAAAGAACACCGGCACGCCCGCACCGCCGCTGTTGCCGAACCGGGGAAGCCGGCCGATCCGTGGGTCGTTGGCACCGGGCGTATTGATGAACACCACCCCCGCAGCACCGCGTTCGACCGCGGCTGCGATCTTGTTGGCGAGCCCCGCCGAGCCGGTCCAGCCGCCGCCTTCGTTCCACTGGCTGTTGCCGTCTTCGTCTATCGGCTCAAACCGGAGCATCACCGCGATCTTCCCCGTCAGGTCGTCGTCCTCGTCGTAGCTCGTCCAGCCGTCGGGGCCGTCCTCGATCGAGTACCCGACGAACACCGCTTGGCCAGCGCTGGTCCCGGTGCTGCCAAGACCCGTGAACACAAAGTCTTTCTCGGCTTCAAAGGCCATTGCTTCGTCGTTGACCATCGCCAGCAGGCTTTCTTTTTGCACGTCCCATTGGCCGCCCAGATCAAACGGGTCGCGGTACGAACTCATCGCGTTGCCGTCGGCGTCAGGGAACGCGGGCATGAGCCCGTCCATTTCCCAGTATGTCTGGATGTAGTCCTTGGCGAGTTCCATCCCGCGTGAGCCGGGCACCCGGCCCATCATGAACGGGTTGGCCAGCGTGACCACATGATCGTTGAACAAACGCACGTCCGGGCTGACTTGCTCCATCGCGTCACGGATCGGGGCTCCGTCCCAGATTTCTTCGCCGCTTGAAGAAGGGTCATCCTGAGCATTCGCTGAGCAGGCCAACCCTGCAAGCAACGCGATCAACACGGTTCGGTTCAAGGTCATACTGGGCTCTCCGGTTAGTCGGCCCGAGGCATCAACCCCGTGAACCGATCGGTGAATAGATACATCATCTGAACTGGTCACACCCCGAGACTCACAGATCGCTCATCTGCACCACGGGGACACAAGAGCGTACCGGTCGATCGGCCCCGGGTCGCGGGCTTCTACAGTGCTTTGCGACTCTCCACCAAGGATCTCCCCCCGATGCCTCTACTCACCTCCCCACCCCCCGCCGTCCCACCCACCAATCGCCCGCACCGGCCCGTCTACGCAAAGGCTCGGGCCATCGCCTGCTTCATCAAGCTGATTGCTCTGTTCGTGGTGCTGGTCACTGCCACAAGCCTCACTCGGGCAACTACTACTGAGAGTGTCTCGATCGCAGCCCACCCACAAGACGGGCCGCACGCCGAGATCCGTCTGACCGTCACCGACGAGGGCCTTCGGCTCGGAGTCGGGCTCAACCTCGCGTTCATCGACCAAGTGATTCCCATTGTTCGTGAAACTCCCGGCCAACTCGTGGGCTTCGAGCGCGACGCTCTTAAGAAAGCTGTCATCGAGTGGCTCCGAAGCGATGTCCACGTCGAGCTTGACGGGACCGAAGTTGCGCCCAGAGTCGAGGACATCTCACTGTTCGCCGACCCGGACCCCGCGATGTCCGCCATCTACCCCGTCTACGGCTCGCGCGCTCTCATCCGCATCGTCGCCACCCTCGTCTACGAATCACCCACCCCCGAATCCCTCGCGCTCACCTGGCCCGCCTACCCCAAGGACACCCTCAATGCTGCGATGGAAGGTCTCTCGCCCGAAGAGACTCCTTCTCTGTTTCTCGAAGCACAGTTCAGGGCTCAAGGCTCGCCCGTACACATCATCAGGTTCAGCGAGGCCGAGCCGACGTACCGTTGGCTCGCTTCCGAAGAGGACTCCTCGGGGCTCGATCTGCCTGCTCCACCGCTCGCCCTTGAAGCCACGCCCGCACGCGGGGGTCCGCTGGTGCGCACCGTCGGGATTAGCCTGATCGTCTTGGGTGTCGTGGTGCTGATCTTTGTCCGCACTCGTGCGACTCGCGTGTTGGGCGGGGTGGTGCTGGCTTCGGGTTTTTTGGCGGCCTTGATTGGCAGCGGAAACACAAGCGGCACCGAAACCAGCAACGGCCCTGCAACGGTCCCCGAAGAGCAAGCCCGTGAGATCTTCGCTGCGCTCCATGAACGGATGTACCGGGCGTTTGATTTTACCGCCGAATCAGAGATTTACGACGTGCTCGCTGAAGCGGTCGCCGGGCCGCTGCTCGAACAGGTGTACACCGAGATGTACACGATGCTGCTGCAAACCGAACAAGAAGGCTTGGTCGGCGTGGTCACCGGGATCGAACTGCTCGATGTGACCATCACACCCATGCTGGATGATGCGCCCGCGTTCGAGGCCCGCTGCCAATGGCGAGTCGAGGGCACGGTCTACCACTGGGGGCATACCCACACTCGCACGCACAAATACGACGCACGCTTTGTCATCGCTCCGGTCGATGGCGCGTGGCACTTCACCCAACGCAACATTCTCAGCCAGCACCGAATCGGTGCGCCTTCGGGCGTTGTGCCGGGAGAGTTGTAGGTGTCCAAAACTGACCCACCCATCGCAAGGCTGAGCGGTATTGAGCACCGATTCGCCTCGGGATTCATACTCAACGTGCCTGCATGGGAGGTTCGCAGCGGTGCGCATACCGCGTGCATCGGCCCGAGCGGTTGTGGCAAGACCACGCTGCTGCGATTGATGACCGGGATTCTTGAACCCACCTCTGGCAGCATCGAGTTGCTCGGCAGAAAGCTGCCCTCGCTCACCACTGCGCAGCGCCGATCACTCCGACTCAACGAGGTCGGGATGGTGTTCCAACAGCTCGCACTGCTCGAACATCTGTGTGCGCTCGACAACATCCTGCTCCCACGGCTGCTCGGACAAGGGGTCACACGCAGCGATCGCGAGCGTGCGCATGAGTTGGCCGCTGCTACCGGGATCGAGCACACACTGCGTCGAAAGCCCGCCAAGCTCAGCCAGGGCGAACGCCAGCGGGTGGCGATCTGCCGGGCTCTTGTTGCTGCGCCCCGGCTGATTGTCTGCGATGAACCAACGGGCAATCTTGATCCCACTCGTTCGCGTTCGGTGGTGGAGCTGCTTGTGTCCGAGGCCGATCGGCTTGGTTCGACGGTGGTGCTCGTCACGCATGACGCCGGGCTGCTCGACGTGTTCGATCATGTGCTCGATCTAGGGGCTACGCCATGACCGGCGTTCGCGGACTCTTACGGGTCATCGTGCTGCACGCAACGCACCACTGGGTGCGCACGCTGCTGCTCGCAGCCGCTGTAAGCGTCGCCGCTGCTCTGCCCATCACTGGCCGCATCGTTGTTCACCGGTTCGAGCATCGCCTCCATGCGCGCGCCCACACGGTCCCCTTGCTCATTGGGGCTGCGGGGAGCAGGTTTGATCTGGTGTTCACCGCGTTGCACTTTCGGCTCAGCACGCGCGGGACCATTCCGCTGGGCGAAGTAGACAGGATCGCAGGCGGCCATTCCGCGGCTCAGGCGGATGCGGGCCCGACGCTGGCGATTCCGCTGCACGTTCGGTTCACGGCGCGGGGCGAACCGATCGCAGCGGTCGGGTTTGAGTACTTTGGGCTGAGAGGGCTTACTGCTCGCCAAGGTCGGCTGCCCGCCGAGATGGGCGAAGTCGTGCTCGGCGCGCGCACGCACGAGCGCCTTGGACTGGTCGTTGGCGACGAACTGCCGAGCGATCAGCGCACCTCGCTCGATATTACCGCTCCATCGTCGATCATGCTCCGCGTCGTAGGCGTGCTCGAGCCCACGGGTGGACCTGATGATGACGCGGTGTTCGCCGATCTCTCGACCGCGTGGCTGCTCGAGGGCCTCGCGCATGGCCATGAGGATGCACAAACTATCACTGATCCCGCATCGGTTTTTGGACGGACCGATGACGCGGTATCGCTGTCGGCTGCGGTACCCACCTACCAGCGGATCACCGACGACAACTCAAGGTCGTTTCATCTGCACGCCGATCGAGCAGAGCTTCCCATTACCGCGGTGCTCGTGTACCCGACGAGTTCGAAGGCGGAGACGATTCTTGCTGCTCGGTACAACGCCGACCGTTCGATGCAGGCTGTCCGGCCCGCGAGAGTGGTTGATGAGTTGGTCTCGTTTATTGTCCGGCTGCGAACGGTCTTCGACGCGATCGCGTTGGTGCTCGCTGTGACCACAGCGTCGTTGCTTGCGCTGATCGCGGGGTTGAGCGTGCGCATCCGATCGGACGAACTGCGGACCCTGCGAGAGATCGGCGTGGCGCGTCACACGGTGGTTGCGGTCGCGGTGGGAGAGCTTGGTGTCGTAGCGGCGATCGCAGCGGTGCTTGTTGGTGTCGAAGTATTGGCGCTGGTGGCGCTGGCTACCGGCTGGCTACCGGTCGGATGATCTGTAAAAGGAACTGTGCGATGTCCTATCAAGGCCGATTGTTCATGTTTGGAATGTGTCTCGTGCTCGCGGGCTGCGGCAACCCGGATGACGCTGCGCCTGTCGCCTCAAACGATGGCGTAGCCCGCGTCGCTTCGGCCCCGATGGGATATCTGGCTCAGCGCATCGCGGGCGGTGCGGCTCCTGTGCGCACGCTGTTGCCCGAAGGAACGGACCCGTTCGCGTGGCACCCCGACGCAGAAACCATCGGGCAATACCAGCGTTCGATGCTGATCGTTCTCAACGGCGCAGGCTTTGAAGCATGGACGCAGAACGCAGCCCTGCCCCACAGCAAGGTGGTAAACACGAGCAAACTCGCCGGGCTCGACCTTATCAAAGCCGACGGTTCGATCCACACCCACGGCACACAAGGCGATCACTCACACACGAACATCAACCCGCACACATGGGTGGCCCCGACGCAAGCCCTCGCTCAAGCAGGCACCATCCGCGACGCTCTTGCCAGAGAGATGCCTCAACACGCCGACGGCTTCAATCTGCGCTTTGCCGAGCTTGAAACCGACCTGCACGACCTCGCTGCGAGATGGAACTCGATCGACACCGAGGGCGTTCGGTTGATCGCTTCGCATCCGTCGTACGACTATCTCGCACGCGAGATGGGGTGGAGTCTGTCGAATCTGATCCTGCCAACCGATGCGCCGATCGACGACCAGACGTGGGCGCAGCTCGTTGAGTTGGTAGCACGCAAAGACGGGCCGGTCATCGTGCTCTGGGAATCGCCGCCGATGCCGACGACTGCATCAAAGCTGCTCGATGAACTCGATGTGCGCAGCGTGGTGGTCGATCCGGGCGAGAGCGGACCGATCGGTGGTTATCTCGACGTGATGCGTGCCAACGTTGATGCGTTCAAACAAGCGGTGGACGCGGCACGAGGCGAGTAGTTTATGGGCAGGGTCCGACTCTGCCCAGCATGGCCAGGAAGTCTCCGAACGAAACCATGCCGTCGGGGTTGAGCGTGCCGAAGTCGTCGGCGATATCACCAACGCACGCGGTGATGCCTCCGGGACAAGGTCCGACGAGTCCGAGCAGCCCGAGGAAATCGCCGAACGAGACGATGCCGTCGGTCACGCCGAGCGTGCCAAAGTCGTCGGCGATGTCGCCCGAACACAGATTCACGAACACGTCGTAGCGTTCGATGGTGGTCGATCCGGTTGCGGATTCGATCCCGACTGCGGTGAGCGTGTGGTAGCCGTGAGTGGTGCCGGGGAACGACTTGGAGAACACGTCCGGGGTGACCCGGGCCGCCTGATTCGGCGGCGAGAGCAACGGGATCGGATCGGTCTGTGGCGGCAGGTCGTAGAACATATGAACCGTGTCCATCTGCGCATCGAGTCGTTGAATCAAGTAGCGGGGCGAGGTCGTGGTCTGTGTGAACTGGCTGATGAGATCGAAAACCGGCGGGATGTTGTCGACAAAGAACACCTGACGCCATTCGCGGAAGAGCGGCCCGGTCCCGCCGGGGCGCTGGCGAAACGCGATGACCGAGAGGTAGTGGATGCCCTCGTCGAGCACGGTGGTGTCGATGGTTTGTTGGTAGAGCCCGCTTGCGCCGCCCTGTGAGAGCGGCTGATGGGTGGTGATGAACTGCTCGTAGCCCGTGACGATGCCCGAGCCGATGGGGAAATCGATCTGCCCGTTGTTGTTGAGATCAACGAAGCCGCTGTCGATCTTGAACATCGCGTTGTCGTCCACCGCTGGGTCGAGCGGGTCGGTTTGAGAGGTGATGAGTTGAAGATCTACCGCGCTGCCCTGAACGATCGTCATCTCGGTCAAACGTCTGCGGTGCACCGGCACCGAGTTGTCGTCAGCTGGGATCGTACCCAGCGTGTTCGAGAAACTCACCGTGCCCGTGGGCAGGGCGGGTGCGTAGATGACGTGGCCCATGCCGTGATCGGCGCCAAGCGTGTTCACGTTGTTGGGCACGGGGATCAGCACGCGACCCGTGGGGTCCACGACAAGGATCGGCACCACGTCGTTATTGGGATCGGCAACCGGGTGGTTGGCGGTGCCCGAGAGTTCGTGAAGCCGCGTGCCGCCCGGGAACGCGGTCTGCACGCTTCTAAAGCTCACGCCCTGTGCCCATGAGTCATTGACCGCAACGAGCACGTTAGCGGTGCCGTTGGTTCGGCGCTCGAAGACGAGCACATCGTCGAGTGACTGGTTGACGGGATCGGTGTGGTTGAGTGTGAAGAAGTCGCCGCGACCGACCATATTGCGAGCCTGCACGAGCGTGGACATCGAAGCATCGAAGCCCATCGAGTTGGGGTCCAGCCCCAGAGCATAGGGATATCCCTCGCGCGGGAAGAACCCGTTGGCTCTGCTAATCCCTCGTGCGTTGTGATAGATGATGGGGGGGCCGGGGCGCATCAGGGTGTACGCGGCCACAAAGGGTGACACCGACCGCAAGGTGGGGATGGGGGGGGCGCTCGACCCATCTCCCGCGGTGCCGTTGTCGTGGCTGTAGGCATGGTTGAGACCTCGGGTGCCGTTCTGGAATCCATCGTCTGTGACGTCGATGTGCGCCCCGAGGACGTTGTTCCAGCTTCCGAACCCGTTGGCATTGATCAGATTCCGCAACGCTCCTGCGCCGTTGAGGTCGAGCGCGTCGCGGTTGCCGAAGCCGTCTTTGCGTGTGTAGTTGCTGAATGTATCGAAGTTGGACGTTACGGATTCAACAAAGCTAAAGGGCGTGGTCTTGGATCCATCGGGACGAGTTCGACGATTGAACACCGCCGAGTCCCATGTGATATCCCAGAACGAGCTGTCGATGTGCTTGGCCGCGTCGAGGCGGAACCCGTCGACGTGGTACACGTCGAGCATCCGCTGCGTGGCACGTGCGAGCAACTCCGTGGCATTCTCCATCACCGGATCGCCCGAGAGCGGATCGGCGGTGTTGAAGGGATGCACCGTCGCAGCCCAAAAGCCAGGAGGCGAGGGCGGCGGGTTGTTCGCGGTACCCGGGTTCTGGATCACCAGCGGCGCCAATCCCTGATCGGGATAGAACGCGGCATTGGACGGATCAGGAAGATTGAACGTCGTGCCACCCGGGATGTTGTCCGGGTTGCCCGCAGCAACAGGATGGCGGATGAAGCGGTTGTCTGCATCATGATCGATATCAATCAGCCCCACCAGGTCGCCCCGGAAGACGTCATAGAGGGGATCATTGGGATTGGTGGATTGAAGGAACCCGGCAGCGATGCCGTTATTGAAGTCGCCCCATGAATCTTCGGGCCCTTTGGCCTCTGCGGGAGTCAGGGAGTCGAGCCAGAAGCCGGGCCAGCCACCCTGATCCTGAAAGAAGGTGTTGTCGGTGCGTCCCGAGTTGTGGTTCATGATCCAGTCGATATAGATCAGGCTGTCGGCACGGTGGAACTCTTCGACGAGGGCAATGAAATCAGCCTCGATGCCGTACACCGTGGGATTTGCTGGGGTGCCAAGATCAAACCGATCGAACGGGTCGTAGCCCGGGCTGTCGACGTCGGCGGTTCGGCCCACGGGAGGGATCCACGCTGCGTTGTAGCCCGCAACATAGAAATCGGGCATCCGGTGGGTCATGTCCGCCCAGCTCAGCTCGAACCACTGGAGGTAGGCCGGGTCTTCGGGCCCTGCTGAGGCGGTCGCGGTCAGGGCGGTTCCCGCGAGCAGTACGGTCAGAGCGGGTTTGAACATTGAACTGAACATGGAGTGGACCACTTTCAAGGATGGATGAGGCCTGTTGATGGGCCGATAAGTCGTTTTGGTACGAACCGCGGTGGCTCGTGGAGAAGAGGCGTCAATCTACGCAAGCACGTTCGTCAACGTCCCTCGGCTATTTTCTGCGCCCAGGTCCCCGGGTCAAGCTCCGATTTACAATCCGAGGCCACAAGTGCCTCAATCCATGGGTTTAGCTATGCTCTCGGACCCTGCCTGAAGAACTCGATGGGGGCTGTTGGCCGCTGGGCTCTGCCCCGAAGTGTGAAGGAAAGTGCATGCGTAATCGACATGAAACAGTTTTGATCGTCTTGGTGACCGGGCTGGTGGTGTGTGCCGGGAGCGCCCGATCAGCCGCCGCGAGCCTTTGGCCCGCTCCCGAGCCCGAGAGCGAGTTGATCCTGCCCAACACGGTTCGGTTTGTGGATCATGGGATTGACCGGGCGGATCTTGTGCCGTCGATGGGGCTCGTGCGTGAGTTCGGGGCCATTGTGGGAGCAGATGGCGGGGGAATGCCCCGGTCGTGGACGGTGGTGCCCGAGTTCTTCGAGACGCCTTCGGGTCACGAGGGCTTTCGGATCGAGAGTGCTGCAGGCACCTCGTTCTATGGCACGGGTGAAGTCAGCGGGCCGCTGCTCCGCAACGGGCGGGTCACCCAGACGTGGAACCTCGACGCCTATGGCTACGGCGATGACCAACCCAACTTGTACAAATCATTCCCTTGGGTGCTCGCGGTGCGCTCGGACGGATCGGCGTACGGCGTGTACGCCGACACCACCTACCGCGTCACGATCGACCTGACCGACGGCATCGAGATGGTCTCTGATGGTCCTGACTTCCCGGTGATCGTAATCGAGGGGGAATCGCCACAAGAGGTGGTGATGACGTTCGCTGACTTGACGGGCAAGATCGAGATGCCGCCCAAGTGGGCCATCGGGTATCACCAGTGCCGCTACAGCTACTACCCCGAAGCAAGGGCTCTGGAGGTTGCCTCGGGCTTCCGTGAACGCAACATCCCCGCGGACGTGATCTGGTTTGACATCGACTACATGGACGGGTTCCGAGTGTTTACTTTCGACGATGAGCACTACCCCAACCCCAAGGGGACCAACGACAAGATGCACGAGATGGGGTTTCACACGATCTGGATGATCGATCCGGGGATCAAGAAAGATCCTGGGTACTTCGTCTATGACCAAGGCACCGAGATCGACGCATGGGTCAAGAACGATCAGGGCGATACCTATGTCGGAGAAGTCTGGCCCGGCGACTGCGTGTTCCCGGATTACACGAACCGAGCGGTGCGCGAATGGTGGGCCTCGCTCTATCCCGACTTCATGGCGACCGGGATCGACGGCGTATGGAACGACATGAACGAACCCGCGGTGTTCAACGTCAAATCCAAGACCATGCCCGAGACCAACATCCATCAAGCCGACCCCGAACTCGGCGGCCCGGGCACCCATGCACGCTTCCACAACGTCTACGGCCGGCTGATGATCGAAGCGACCCGCGACGGGATCATGGCCGCCAACCCGCACAAGCGTCCCTTCGTGCTCAGTCGGGCGGGCCACGTCGGGCTCCAACGCTTTGGCGCCACGTGGTCGGGCGACAACACCGCGGACTGGTATCACCTTGATGTTTCGGTCCCCATGATCCTCAACATGGGGCTCTCGGGTCATCCGTTTACTGGCCCGGACATCGGAGGGTTTCAGAACAACGGCGACGCGGATCTCTTTGAGCGATGGATGGGCGTCGGCGTTTTCTATCCGTTTAGCCGCGGCCATACCGGCAAGGGCAACATTGATAAAGAGCCCTGGTCATTTGGCGAAGAGGTCGAGGCAACTTCTCGCCAGGCGCTCGAGCGGCGTTACCGGCTTATGCCGTACTTGTATACGCGGTTTCGAGAGGCGCACCAGACGGGGATGCCGATCCTTCGGCCTTTGTTCTTCCATGACACCAAAGACCCCGCGCTGCGTTCCGAGGATGATGCGTTCTTGTTCGGCGGCGACGTGATGGTCGTGCCTCAACACTCGCCTCAGCGCAACAAGATCGTCGCGATGCCCGCAGACGCACGCACGGGCGGCTGGCTCGAGTTCGACTTTGGCTACGGCGATAACGAAGACCTCCCGAAGATGTACCTTCGGGCGGGATCGGTCGTCGCAACAGGCCCGGTGATGCAGCACACGGGCGAGAAGCCGCTCGACCCGATCACGCTACTGGTAGCGCTCGACAGCGACGGCTTTGCACAGGGCGAGCTGTATGAAGATGAAGGTGATGGCTGGAGGTACCGCGACGGCTATTTCCTCAACACCCGCTACACCGCACAAAAGATGAACGGCAATGTTGTTGTCAACACTGAACGCATCGACGGGCACATGCCCCGGCCCGATCGCACCGTCGTCGTGCGTGTACTCATGCCCGACGGCAGCGAACGCTCCGCAAGCGGCACCGACGGCGAACCGATCAAGGTGGAGATCCGATGATGCGTACCAAGGAATCAACAATGCTGCTGCGAGCGGTTCTGGTGTGGTGTTTGGCCAGTTGGTCGGGTCTGTGTACTGCACAAGATCTGATCCCAGCGGAGAAACTCCCGGGCGGCGTGCTGCTCGTGGTCAAAGACCTCGGCGGCGCAGCGGGCCCCGATTCACCTATATTTCTCGCGTCAAACCTCGTCGGGTGGAACCCGGCAGACCCGACCATGAAGCTCGATGGACGAAGCGATCTGCGATGGCAGATCATGCTGCCCATGAGCACACGCGATCAACGGCTCGCGTTCAAGTTCACGCGCGGCGCGTGGGAACGCACCGAGTGCAACCCGGACTTCAGCGGGATCGACAACCGCCTGCTACCAATGGTGGACCCGTCAACGATCGACCCCGACAAGCCCTACATCGTCGAGTTCGAGATCCCCGCGTGGGACGACCAGAGCCCCGCAGCGCACGCAACGCTCGAAGCCAACGACCCGACCAAGGGCATCGAGGTCGCCGGCGGTTCGATCGTCAAGCTCGAGTTCGCGGGCGGCGGCGGGTCCATGCGCGGCGTAGCACGCGAGATGCTCATCTGGCTGCCGCCGGGGTATCACGACACCGCCAATGCGCAAAGAGCCTATCCCGTACTCTACATGCACGACGGGCAGAACCTGTTCGAGAAGGGCCCGGGTATCGCGGGCGATTGGTTCATCGACGAAACCGCGGTCGAGTTGATTGGCAAGGGCATGGTCGCGCCGTTCATCGTCGTGGGCATCCCGCACGCGGGCTCGTCACGCGCATCCGAATATCTGATGATCGATGTCACCGACGGGACCGATGGGTTCATGCCCGACGCGGATCGTTATCTCGAAGTGCTCGCCGATCAGATCGTGCCTCGGGTTGAATCAGCGGTGCGTGCGGATGCCCGACGCGAATCGCGGATCGTCGGCGGCGCGTCGCTCGGCGGATTGATCGCGTTGTACGCCGCATACGAACGCCCCGAGGTCTTCGGCTCGGTCATCGCGCTAAGTCCGTCGATCAGGCTGCGCGGCCAGACCATCTGGACACAGGTGCTCGAACGCCCCAGCCAATGGCCCCAACGAGTGTTCCTCGGCGCGGGCGGGCATGAAGCGGGCGACGATGACGAAGCCAGCAAGGCATATGTTGATGAGCTGCGGAGCTTAGCGGGCGTGCTCGAAGCCAACGACGTGGACACCGAACTGATGATCGATCCCGATGCCGAGCACAACGAAGAAGCATGGGCCGCTCGCTTCGGCGAAGCGGTGCGGTTTTTACTCGGGCATTAGCGGTGGCATGAGCACGCTTTGGAACGAATGAAACGACTTGGTATAGTGGCGCAACTGGGCCAAGCACCTTTGACACTTGGCCATGACATCTGGCTATGCCCTTGGGAGATGCGACGTGACAGAGACTCCATCAGCAGAACACAGCGGCGGGAACCTCAAGTTCACGCTGGGCATCGTCAGCGTCGCAGCTTTGGGCGGCTTCTTGTTCGGGTTTGATACCGCTGTGATCAACGGCGCTGTCCCGGTGCTCCAAGACATGTTCATGGACCCCGACAGTGGGTTTGCGGGCGGGCTCGCCCTTACCGAGAAGTCGCGTGATATCTGGGTGGGCCAGTCTGTCGCGTTGGCGCTCGTGGGTGCCGCGGTGGGCGCGTTTATTGCTGGCCCGGTCACCAACGCGATCGGTCGCAAGAAATCCATGGTCATCGCGGCGGTGTTGTTCATGGTTTCGGCGATCGGCTCGGGCATGCCCATGACCATCTGGGACTTCACGTTCTGGAGGTTCCTTGGCGGGCTTGCGTTCGGATCCGCCTCGGTGATCGCACCCGCGTACATCGCTGAAGTTTCGCCAGCGCACCTGCGAGGCCGACTCGGCTCGATGCAGCAACTCGCCATTGTCATCGGAATCTTCGTCGCGCTCGTGAGCAACTATGTGCTCGTGCAATTTACCGCGGGCAAGTCCGCGTTCGATACGCTGTGGCTCGGCGCGGCGGCATGGAAATGGATGTTCTGGATCGAACTCATCCCCGCGGCACTCTACGGCATCCTCGCAATGAGAATCCCCGAATCACCCCGATACCTCGTCATCTGTGACCGCGACGAGGAAGCCAAAAGCGTGCTGACTAAAGTGCTCGGCGCCGGGGTTGCTGACAACAAGATCAAGGAAATCCACAACTCCCTGAGCGCGAATAACAAACCAAAGTTCAGCGACATTCTGGGCACCGGGTTGTTCAAGAAAATCGTGTGGCTCGGGATCGGCCTGAGCGTCTTCCAGCAGTTCGTCGGCATCAACGTCGTGTTCTACTATTCCAACCTGCTGTGGCAATCCGTCGGGTTCGATGAATCCAAAGCGCTCATGCTCACCATGATCGGCGGCGGAACCAACGTGCTCACCACGTTCATCGCGATTGCGCTGGTCGACAAGATCGGCCGCAAACCCTTGCTCATGATTGGTTCGGTTGGGATGGCGATCTCACTGGGCATCATGGCGTTTGTGTTCCAGACCGCACCGATGGTCGAGGGCAAACCCGATCTTACAGGCGACAACATCTCCATGGGATACCTCGCTCTCGGTGCGCTCAACCTGTTCATCGTCGCCTTCGGCATGAGTTGGGGACCGATCGTGTGGGTCATGCTCGGCGAAATGTTCAGTAACCAGATGCGTGGCGCTGGCCTCGCGGTTGCCGCCTCGGCGCAGTGGGGTGCCAACTACCTCATCACCATGGCGTTCCCGGTTATGGCGGGGATCAGCCTGGGCTTCGCGTACGGGTTCTTCACTATCAGCGCCATTTTCAGCCTCGTGTTCGTGATGATGCTCATCCCCGAAACCAAGGGCAAGGAGCTTGAATCCATGGGCGAACTCGAGGGATAACACCCGTCGAGCCGACGAGTGCTGTGTGAAATCCTGCTTTGGGAATCACTCCGAACGCAGTAGACTTGGAACTGCATCGGCACACATCGGCTCAAGAACGGAGGCTCTGTTTATGACAACCACCCGCCGTCGCGGCTTCACGCTCATCGAACTGCTCGTCGTCATCGCGATCCTCGCGCTGCTCATCGGAATCCTGCTGCCCGCTCTGGCGTCCGCCCGCCTGACGGGTAAACGCATTACCTGCGCTGCGCAGCTCCGACAGATATCTCTCGCCACCGCGATGTACCTCAACGACGAACGAGACGTCTACTACTGGCGCGGCGAACGACCCGGACACGACGGCATGGACTGGTTCGTCTACGGCGGCAGGCCCACCGACAACCTCTACACCGGCGGGCAAGGCGACTTCTTCAACCGCTTTGTGCCACGACCGATCAACACCTACGTCGATGACAACTTCGAGGTCTTCCGTTGCCCGCACGACTTCGGCGGCTGGCAATGGTCCGGCGGCCACTCCCACTTCGAGTGGGTCGGCAACAGCTACACCTTCAACGCGGTGGGCCACCCGTCCACGCCCTATGACGGCGTTGCGGGCCTGGCCGGTTACAGCGAGTCACGGATCTTCCGCCCGAGCGAAACCGTTGTGTACCTCGACACGGCGCTCCACAAAGCACCCGGCTCGTGGCACGGCGAACATGGCAACTTCGCGTTCGCTGACGGCTCTGTCAAGTTCGGAACCCTCGGCGACAACGAACAAGATTCGGAAGACCTCTGGAGGCCGTAAAACAGGACTAGCGGCCTTTCACAGGCATCCGTTCGATTGTGGCCTTGAGCTCTGGATAGGTTTCCACCAGCCGATCAACAGCATCGACCAGATCTGCCCTCGGTTCCATAACACTTGCTAGATCGAACACCAAGGATGCGTCAACGAATCGATAGGCTGCCAGCAGTGCAACATAAAGCTTCGCCACCTCATGCTCATACATCGCGATGTTTGGGCCAATCACCATGGTATCTCCGTACGGCCAAGACGGCACAACCTGGTGTGCTCGGGAGACCGCCTTAGTTACATCAGATTGCACTCGCCCGAGGTCTCGCCACCGGCCATGCACGATGAGCACATTGTCGATTTTGCGGAGATGACGTTCGATGGACTTCCGCCCCTGCACCGTCAAGAGATTTCGATCCACCCATGCCAAGACCCGATCGTGATCGCTCAGAGTATCGACGTTCAGAGCAATCCAGTCGCTCAGGCCGGCCCAAGTAGGCTCATCAAGGAGTCTGCGTTCAATGTCGTCACGAAGCCCAGCAAAGACACGCCGAGCCTCAGGCGATGCCGCCGCCAGCTTTCCCATGCCGCCCGTCAGGAGCATACCGCGAACACCCGTAGAGCTTGGGTAGACCGCGGGCGTGTTCTGCCACAACCAGAGGTAGTGCTTCGTAGCCTCGGACGACTCGCCTGCCTCCGAGAGTCGCTGGGCGAGTTCCATCCGTAGCGAAAACCGCTCAGCGATGTGGGCGGACTCATCCTCCGCTCGCTCCCTTAGATCCTGAATAGAACGCTCGGCCGCCTCCGGATAGATCAACTCGGCGTTCTGCGCCAAACAGGAGCCTGAAAGACAGATCAAGACTGCGCAAGTAATCGCTCGCATAAAAGCCTCCAGCCGCGAGTGTACTAAGCAGATTATTTCCGCACACGCAACTCTCCGACATCGCCTTGAGCGTGTGTGAGGACTCTAGATGCCTGCCCGAACAACGAAGTCGAAACTAATCTCGTCGATCTCGCCTAGGAGTTTGTGGTTCGCCCTCGAGCGCGTACATCACTTGGCGAGTGCCGCCATTGAACAGATCCGGCTCGTTGTAGTACCCCACCGCTGCGAAAGCCGAGTCCAGCAGCACCCGCTGCTCGAGAGCCTCGTGCCAACTATTTCCACAAGATCCGCCAACTGAATGAGAGCGTTGCATGGTATGAGTCCCCCTTGACTGCCCGCCAGAATAACCGCCAGCGGGCACCTGTTGAACCGACTCTCTGCGGGTTGGTTTCATTTTGTTTCGGCCCTACCCTGCCCCATGACCAGCCAGTGGCAGCAGTCCGACCCCGACGGCCCCTCCGAAGCCGACATCGAACGCTTCGCCAGCGAACTCAAGCAATGCCCCGAATGTGCCGCAGAGGTCTACGACCAGGCCGAGATCTGTTCCGCGTGCAACCACGCCTTCGATGGCATCGACACCCCAAAGGGAATCCCGGTATGGGCATACGCCTTAGCTTTCATGTTGGTTGTGGTGCTGTTGCTCTTTGGCACGATTCTCTAGCTGCAAGAGTTTGATCGCTGCATCAACACCGTCGATCAGCACCCGTATGAAACCCGCGATCAAGCGCGATGAACGTCGCACTCCGCCTGCGTTTCATTCCCCAACCCCGAGATCCGCCGAGGTAAACAACGCCTCAAACCGCACCCCCGCAGCCTCCACGTTCTCACGCGCACCCTCCTGGCGATCAATCACCGCGATCACCGCCTCGACCCGCGCCCCCGCATCTCGCAAGATGGCGACCGCTTCGAGCGCCTGCCCGCCAGTGGTCGCGACGTCTTCGAGGAACACGACCCGGTCTTCGGGTTCGATGGTGCCTTCGAGCTGCTTGGCCGTGCCGTAGTCCTTTTTGGAGTTGCGGATGAACACACTGGGCAGCCCCGTCCGCAGCCCCACCGCAGTCACCAGTGGTATCCCGCCGAGCTCGGCCCCCGCGACCCGATCAGGGAGCGTCCCGATCTCGTCGAGCTTCTGTGCGAACAAGGCCGCTACAGGTCCGAGAACCCTTGGTTGGGTGCTAAAGCGGTATTTATCAAGGTAGTAGCTGCTGGTGCGACCGGAACGCAGCGTAAACGTGCCCCTCAGGACGCTGAGCTCAGCGATCTGCTGAGCAAGTTGTTGTCGATCGGGCCTATTGTCACCCTCAAGCATGGCCGACGGTACACAAAGTACTGTCTTCACGCCTGCCCGAATATCGCCATTTGACGAGGGAGTCCCTTGAGATGCGTCCAGTTCCTGTTATCAGCCTGAGTGTTTCCGCGATGCTGTCTTCAACAGCTCTGGGGCAGATCGCCCCTCAACCTCCCAAAGCCCCTGTGCAAGATGAGCTTGCAACTCCTCTTCCGCCTCCACCCGAACGAACAGCCATGAGGGATGTGACGATACGGGAGATCCCCAAGCCCCCGTTGCCCGATTTCGTGGCACCCGAACCGATCGTGGTCGATGGCCAAACCCGGCTCCGCCAAGAGCCCAGCGACTTTCTCGCCCTTGGCCACAACCCATTGCTCACTGCGGGAATGATCGCCCAACTCGCTCCGGTGCTCTCTGAACGCCGCATCGCTATGCAGGACCTCCTGTTGGCTCACGCCGAGAACACCGAGCAGATGCTCTCGCCCGAGTTCACCCACGTCGATCTCAAGGACCCGACCACGCTCATCTCGGCACGAGCCGTGCTCGCCCCCCTTGGCGAACTGGGTCCGCTCGGCAACAAGCTCAACAGCACGGGCTTCATGAACAACACGATGCGACGCCTCACGCAGACCATCGGCGCCAGCTACCAGAACGCGCTGCTCGGAGCTGTCCGTTCGGAGAATCCAGATGTTGCGGGAGAAGATGCCACAACCGGATCGAGCAACTCCGCGATCGGCCAGATCATCTTTGAATACACCGTCGCCGAGCCCAAGTTTGCCTTCGGCTTGCTCGCAGCCAACCTCTTCGACGATCTCGATGCAACGCTCAACGCAGTCAGTATTTCGCCGGCTTCCGCTGGCATGCTCCGCGAAGCGGCTCCGATGATCGCGGGTTCTACCAACTTCGCGCATCGTGCAGCCGAAGCCAACAAAGCTATCACCAATGTGACGCTCACCGAGCGACAAGAACTCATGAAGTACGCCGTTTCGCTGCGTCCCAACCCCGAGTTCGAGATGCCCGCGGATGATGCCAGCTTCAACGAGATGACCAACGAACAGCGTGTCAACGCGCTGCTCGCTGCCTATGCGGGACACACATTCGACTGGTCGAGCTACATCAAGACCGAGTAATTCAAACTCTCAAGTCTTCTCTACAACACGCCACCAAGCCCGACGAACCCGTCGGGTTTTTTCATGGCTCATCCCGAGCGGTTACACCTTCTCAGGACGCATAAACGGGAACAACAGCACGTCGCGGATCGAACGCTGATCGCTCATGAGCATCATCAAACGATCAATCCCGATCCCCATCCCACCCGCCGGCGGCATCCCCACCTGCAACGCACGAATAAAGTCCGCATCGAACGAACGGAACGTCTGTTCCTCATCGTCCACGCCCGCGAGCTGCTCGCGAAACTTGGCGGCCTGCACATCGGGATCGTTGAGCTCCGTGTAGTGGGGACCAATCTCCATCCCTGCAATGAACAAGTCCGCTCGCTGGGCAATGCTCGGGTCATCGGGCGAGGGCCTGGTCAAGGGCGAGAGCGCAGCCGGGTACTCGGTCACCCACGTCGGACGCGCCGGATCAATCAACACCTCGGCGTGCGCCTCAAACAGCTCGTTGGTCACCCACACCACATTGAGCGCTTCGCCCTGCTCGTTGCTCGTCTTGACCCCTCGGCGCCCGGCTTCCTCAAACACACGCGAATGATCGCTGTGCGCAAAGCCAAGACCCCGCTCGAAGAGCTCTGCATAGGTCACCCGCTCGAACGCCGGGCCATAATCGATTTCAAGCTCGCCAAACGGCAGCACCAATCCCGCCCCCCCCTTGCCCCCTTCGCTCTCGGCGCTCTCGGCTGCGACCTGTGCAGCGACACGGATCACGTCCTCGGTGATCGCCATCACGCTGTCACAATCGCCGAACGCTTCGTACAACTCGAGCGTTGTAAACTCTGGATTGTGCGAACGGTCCACACCCTCGTTGCGGAAGTTGCGGTTGATCTCGAACACACGGGGCATCCCGCCGACCAACAGCCGCTTGAGATACAGTTCAGGCGCAATCCGCAGTGACAGATCAATATCGAGCGCGTTGAGATGCGTCCCGAACGGCCTCGCCGCTGCCCCGCCCGCCTGCGACTGGAGCATCGGCGTCTCGACCTCGACAAACCCACGCCCCACCAGATGCACCCGCACCGCAGCGATCACCGCTGACCGCAACATAAACACATGCATCGTCCCGGGATTCGCCCACAGGTCGATGTACCGCTGACGATACCGAATCTCCTGATCCTGCAATCCCTCGTGCTTGGCGGGCGGCGGGATCAAACACTTGCTCCCGGTGCGCACATCACTCGCCCAAAGAGTCGTTTCGCCCTTGCGTGTGCGCATCAGCGGACCCTGCACCACCACGATGTCACCAAGATCCGTCGCCTTGGCAAGCTCGAACCCCAACTCCGAACAGTCCGCTTTGCTCACCGCGATCTGAAAGCTCTCGCAGTGCGCATCACGCAGGTTCATCCACACGAGTTTGCCGCTGTCACGCATGAGCATCACTCGCCCCGCGATCGTCACCCTCGGGCGATCGTCGATGGCCTGTGGAGCCTCACTTGCTTCCGCCTCGGGGTTCTCCTTGAGAAACGTCTTGCGGGCTCGATTGGTGTCCTGATGTCGCTCGTCGGATTGTTGGTCGTACAACAAAGCCGCCTGTGTCAACCCGATCAGCTCGGCTTCACGCTGACCATACGGATCGAATCCCAGTTCGCTCACGCGGGCGCGTTTTTCACGCCTCGCTGCAACCTGTTCATGGAGATCGGGACCGGCTTCAACTTCGGTGGGTTCGCTTGGCACGCTGCGATCCTACGTCCCTGTCATGCAACAGGGAGCACGCCTGCTCTAAAACGAACTGGTTCTATAGCGTCTTGCCGTTGAAGGTGAGCCCCGAGGGAACGGTTTCGTTGGTATCACACAGGGGCCGATGCGTCTCCGAGGCACCCCGCACGATGTCCTCGAAGGTGATCCCCTGGTAAAGGTCAATGAGCATCTTCGCCGCTTGGTCCATCCGCCGGTGCAGCGAGCACAACGAGGTGTTGTGGCTTCCGATCGAGAGCGGGCACTCACAGATCCGTTTGACCGGGCTCACCGTGTTGATGACGTCGAGCAGGGTAATCTCGGTGGGGGGTCGAGAGAGCCGATACCCGCCGCCGACACCGCGCCTGCCCTCGATCAGTTTGGCTGAGGCGAGCAGTTGGAGCACTTTGGCCAGATAGTTCGGGGGCACCTTGGTCAGCCGCGCGAGCTCGGGTGTCGAGACGAGCCCGTCGGGGGTGTACGCCAGGCATGCCATGGCTCGAAGTGCGTATTCAGTGGTCTGCGAAAACATCCAGTCGCTCCAATACAGCTCTCGCACAACCTTTGGCGAGGTCACTCCAGCGAGTTCGCTCTAAACAGAGACTCCACGCCAGCTAAGCCCGAGCATCAATCACACCAAAAAAAATGGCACCTGCCACTTCTGGGTTCTCACGAGAGATCCTATTTACAACCCTCATGGTACTGTTTCTGGCCCGCCATTTGCCATCCAATGAAATCTATAACTGTGCAAAGACCAAATATAGCCATTGAGAGCGTCAAAGCACCGCTTTATGAGGTAAACACCTTGTCCATATCCGCAGCGGTCGAACCCGTCGTCGCGTCTACCGGGACCACTTTGAGCAGATCGTCCACGATTGCGTCGGTCGTTATGCCGTCGGCTTCGGCGCTGAAGTTGGTCAGAATCCGGTGCCGAAGCACGGGCTTGGCAACCGATCGGATGTGATCCGGGGTGACGTGCGTAGCCCCTTCGAGCATGGCTTTAGCCTTGGCCGCGATAATCATGTATTCCGCCGCGCGAGGACCCGCACCCCACCCGATGTAGTCCTGTGAGAGTTGGGGTCGCGTCAGCCCATCATCCATCGGATCGCTGACCCGCGTGGCGCGCACAAGCCGAAGCGCATACCGAATCACATGGTCGGCGACCGGGGTCGTCCGAACCGCCTTCTGAACCCGTTCGATCGCTGCCAAATCGAGCACCTTGTTGATCGTGGCGCGGTCTGAGCCGCTCGAACGCTTGACGATCTCGAGTTCTTCGTCAGCAGTGGGATACCCGATGAGAATCTGGAACATGAAGCGATCGAGCTGCGCCTCAGGCAGCGGGTAGGTGCCCTCTTGTTCGATCGGATTCTGCGTGGCAAGCACAAAGAACGGCTCGGGCAACGGATGTGTCACGCCGCCCACCGTCACCTGATGCTCCTGCATGCTTTCGAGCAACGCCGCCTGCGTCTTGGGCGGGGTCCGATTGATCTCGTCAGCCAAAATAATGTTCGCAAACACCGGCCCTTTGACAAACCGCAACGAGCGTTCACCCGTGGACTTGTCCTCGTTGATGACCTCGGTGCCAGTGATATCGCTGGGCATCAGGTCGGGCGTGAACTGCACCCGGCTGAACTCCAGATCCAGCGCTTTGGCCACCGATGAAATCAGCAGCGTCTTGGCGAGGCCCGGCACGCCCACAACCACCGCGTGCCCACGACAGAAGATCGCCAGCAGAATCTGTTCGACCACCGCGTCCTGGCCGACGATGACTCGACTGATTTCTTCACGCAGGCGGCGGTACGCATCCTGAACTTCTGCGACGACCTCGGGCATGTTGGGCACTGGCTGATCGCTCATCGGGGCTCCTGAAACAGATGGGGGGTTCTGAGGAGGGGGGCACACGGGGGGGCGGAGGCATGGGTTTCACCGACGGGGCTCGTGAGAGTTGCGATCCTATCGGCTCTGGGCGGGATCTTGCGCGTGGGCACGAAAAACGGCCGCACAGGGGGAAGTCCCGTGCGGCCGTGTCGCGGAATCGCGTGGCTCCAATGCCACGCGAAGGGAAGAGCGAGGGGAAGAGGCAGTTGCTTTATTCGTCGCCTCGGCGTCCGCTGCGCCTGCGGTTGCCACGATCGTCGTCTCGATCGAGCCGATCCATGAGGCGTTCGAGCATCTCTTCGAGACGGCCGAGACGGTCCTCAAGGCGTTCTTCGAGTTCATCGGTCAGCTCAGAAACATCGTCATGGAGCAGTTCGAGCCGACCTTCGAGATTCAGGTTGTTTCCGAGCCTCTCGGGGAGCATGAATCCCTGAATCCGTTCACCGATCTGGGGGGCTATGCGCAATCTGAGCTGGTTCTGAGCGTTCGCTTGGCCTTGCTTGGCGAGTTGCTCAAAGTAATGGCGAATCACTTCGCCGTGGTCTTCGGCAGCTCCAGCGTGATCTCGAAGCTTGGCAGCAAGTTCTTCCGCACGCAGATGCATGTTTTGTGCGTCAAGCTTTGCTAAGCCACGCAGTTGGTTGTTGCCGAGGTTGAATCGAAAGAATTCTGGTCCATCCTGATCAAAGCCATTGCCCGCCGCCATCGCCTCGGCGTCGTACTCCATGACTTCAAGCTCGATATCTTCAACACGCCCCTGCTGAATCACAGTGAGTTCGAGTTCGTCGCCATCTTCGAGATCTGCAAGCGCTTCATGCAGGCTCGACTGCGTCGCGGGTGAGTCGCCGTCGATGGCAATAATCAGATCGCCATACTCGAGCCCGGCTTCATCCGCTGGCAGGTCATCAATCACTCCCGTCACCATGATCGCGTCGCCCGGCTCCAGATCAAAGTGAGCCATGAGCGATTGGCCCGGCTCGCCCATCATGAGCCCGATCATCACCTCGGGAGGATTCATCGATTCGGGCAGCCCGCCGCCGAGAACACGCCAAGAGGGTCCTGTGTTCTGCCCCAACGCCTGCCAGCGACCGCCGTCGTTTCCTCTGATGCCGACCCACGCCTCTTGTCCGCCATTGCCCCGTTGAAACATCCGCGGGCTGCGCACGTGGTTGTTGCCGCGCATCGTCGTCGCAAACACAGCAATCTGCTTTCCGTCATCATCAAGAATGATGATCTTTTCGCCCTCGCGTTTGATCTGATCGGGGTCCAGTTTGTGATGATCGAGCGTGCCTGAAATCTCGCCATTGACGATGTGCACCAAAATCTCGTGCCCGTTTTGGTTCGATGAAATCATCACCTTCGAACGGGTCATCAGATTGATCTCGTCTTGTTGGGTGTTCTGGTCCGAAGTCTTCGCCAACTCGATCGCGCTGAACAGCTCATTGACAGCATTCTGCTCGTCGTCCGGGTCCATCGCCAAGGCAGGTGCGTTGAAAGACGCAGCGCCTACGAGTGCCACCAGCAAAGCTTGTCGTGTCAGTTTCGATCGCATATGAATCTCCTTCGTTCGGATTCGGGAATCGTGTATTACTTCCCGTTGAATGTTCTTCCCACAGATTTTTCCCCCGCTCTCACCTAGATGCCCGCTGAGCAAGCTCCCGTCGGAACTCTGTGATGTTTCTCTCGTGAGGGATTCGGTTCTCGCCACTCCCTGCCAATCAATACCGCCATTGCCCCTTTATGGGCAATTCCGCGCGGATTGGAATCGGGCGTCCCATCTCATCGGTGCCGTAGCGATACATATCGTCCACGATCGCTCGCTCGATAATCTGACGGACATAGACCACTTCGATCCCCGAGCCGTCTGCTGCAGGGGCATACTGCAACACCACCGGCTCGGAGACCTCCCCGAGCACCCGGCCCTCCTTGGCGCCCTGATCGAAATACGCCCGAAGGGCTTCTTCGGGACTCGCCAGCGATGTAGTGATTACCGCGTTGTCGGCATTGGGCGTCGTCCGCCACGTCGGTTGAAGGACTGCTGCGATCAAGATCGCTGCTGCCGCCAACCAGCCGCCATAGCTCATCGCGGTGCGCGCACGGTGCGAAAGCCCTTCTTTGAGGTGCCAATCGACCGGCGCCTCGATCTCGTCAGCCACCGCCAGGGCTCGATCGACCGCTTCGTTCAAGGCCGCACGGTCTTGCTGCGCTTCGGCTAGGTCTCGCCAGATCGTGCCATCGCGGGCTGCCTCTACGCGGAACGCGGCCCAGTCTTCGGGCGTGGCTTCGCCATCAAGCACTCGACTCAGCAGCACATCGGGTTCAATACCAGTCATTGCGTCGTCCTCTCGTTTCGTGCCTTCTCCGGGCTCGTGCCGTCTTGGCGTGCTCGCTCGCGGAGCATCCGTCGGCCCCGTGCAATCCGCGTCTCGATCGTCGTCTCGGGCAAGTCCGTAATCGCGCTGATCTCCCGGTAACTCATCCCCTTGACCGACCGGAGCAACAATGGCTCGCGGTACGCCTCGGGCAGATCGAGCACCATTTTCAACAGCCGCCTTCCGTCCTCACGCCTCGCCTGCGCGAGGTCCATTGAATCATCTGCTGCTGCGGGTTCCTCGATCAATGGCCGAGTTCTACCTTCGGGCCGCCGCCCTCGCGTGCGTGCGTCCATCCGCGCCGCGTTGATCGCGACCGCCCGCAGCCACGAACGAAACGCCTCGGGCTCCCGCAGGCTGTGAATGCGTTTGACCATCGCCACTGCGACTTCCTGCAATAGATCATCAAGCTCGGCTTCTCGCGACTTGAACGCAAGCAGAATCCCGGCCACCCATCGGCGGTTGATCTGCCACAACTCACGCAGCGATTCTCGATCGCCCCGCTGAGCCCGACCGATCAGCTTGAGCTGCCCTGTAGACAGAGCCGCAGCGGGCCAGGGCTCGTTGCCTGTGCCCTCGCGCAAATCCGCTTGTGAGTCCTGGCCTTCCCTCGCCACGCTCAGCCTCCGATTGGTTCAGATCGTTCGTCCGCTGATGCACACGTCCTGGTGCTCTCTACAAAGATGCCTTCGGACGCCGCTCCCGTCGTGTTCTGTGAAAAACTCCCGATAGACTCCCTCACGAGTATCCTTATGTCGGGAAACGTCCACTGCGGATTGCACCATGCCCCCTCCCCTGCCCCCCTCTGAACAACCCCCAGATCCGCCGTCAAACAAGCCCGATTATCGCCCACCGACTGCGCCCACCAGCTTGCCGCCCTATGGCCAGCATCAGCCATCAGACCCTCCTCACAGCTACCAGGCGGCCCAAAGCCAAGATGAACACCGTGAGAACACAAACGCTGGAGGCAATGGAAAGGGCACCGGTCCAGGCGTGATGTCGTTCGGGGATCATCTCGATGACCTCCGCGCCCGGCTGATCCTGTCCATCTTGGGCATTATCCCGATCTTCATTCTCGCGCTGATCGTCGCCAAGCCCACCCTCGGGCTGCTCATTCGGCCCGTTCGGGCCGCGCTGCTCAAGGCCGAGCAATCGCCCGAACTGCTGGCAACCAACTTCCTCGAAACCTTCAGCATCTACGTCCACGTCGCGGTCGTTCTCACTGTCCTCGTCGCCAGCCCGTGGATTCTGTATCAGATCTGGAAGTTTGTTTCGCCCGGGCTCTATTCGCAAGAACGCCGATTTGTCTATGTGCTCTTGCCGCTGAGTTCGGTGCTCACCGTCAGTGGCGTGCTGTTCCTCTACGCCGTCATCCTGCCCGTGGTCCTGAGCTTCTTCATCAACTTTGGTACCGGGGTAGGCACCTTTACCGTGCCGACCGCTCCAAGGCCCGCGGGGATTTCGCTGCCGGTGATTCCTGCGCTCGATGCCGACCCAGTCACCGCAGCTCCCGGCGAGATGTGGATCAACCGACCGATGCGCCAGCTCCGTCTCGCAGTACCAACAGCCTCGGGTGAGGTCGAGATTCTGGGCACCCAACTCACCGTCGGATCGGGCGTCGAACAGCAGTACCGCATCAGCGAATACACCAAGACCTTCCTCAACATGGCGCTCGGATTTGCGCTCGGTTTCCAAACCCCCGTAGTCGTCCTGCTGCTGGGGTGGGCGGGTCTCATGCAGCGTTCGTGGATCGTCAAATCTCGGAAGTACATCATCATCGGCTGTGCGCTCGCTTCGGCGCTGCTCACCCCGGCGGACCCGATGTCAATGCTGCTGCTCGCGATCCCGCTCTACGGCCTGTTCGAGCTCGGCGGGCTGCTGCTCGTGCTCTTGCCCGCTGATCGTGTCGCAGGCAAGCGAGACTCTGAAACGCACACCAACACCACCGAACCCGATGGCGACGCGGATGACTAGTCTGCCGCCCAACGAGTTGAGCCAGCACGACACACGCTGGCTTGACCACGCGATTAAGCTCGCCGAGCAGGCTGCCACCATCGGCGAAGTGCCCGTCGGTGCGGTCGTCTACACCACCAGCACCGGCGAACTGCTGGGCGAAGGCGCCAATCGCCGCGAGATCGACGCCGATCCATCAGCCCACGCCGAAGTCATTGCCATCCGGGCAGCCGCCAGCGCTCAGGAAAACTGGCGGCTCAACGACGCCACCCTCGTCGTCACCCTCGAACCATGCTCCATGTGCGCCGGGCTGATCGTCAACGCCCGAATCGGGAGAGTGGTGTTTGCAACTCTCGACCCCAAGGCCGGTGCCTGTGGCTCGGTGCTCGATGTGCTCACCCAACCTAAACTCAACCACCAGCCGACCATCATCCGCCCTACTCAAGCAAACGCGGATGTGCTGCGCACTGCCGAATGCGCCGAGATGCTCCGAGCGTTCTTCCGCTCGCTCCGCAAGCCCACACCTCGTGCGGAAACACAGCCCGATGCCTGAGCTGCCCGAGGTCGAGACCGCGCGGCGGATGCTCGAACCTCTGCTGCTCGGTGTGCGCATCACAGGGGTCGATCTCCGCCGTCGAGACATGGTCGTCACACCCGACGACCCCATCGGAGGCTGGAGCAGATCCCGCGCCGACGTCTCCAAGGCCCGAGCGGTCAGACCCTCGGAGCTGCTCAAGGGCACGCACATCGAACGCATTGATCGCAGAGGCAAAGCGCTCGCGCTGATCGGCGCCTCGGGCCGCGTGGTGGTGATCCATCTCGGCATGACCGGCTGGGTTGGACCTGCTCGAAAGCCGCTGGCAGCTCACACCCACGTTGTCTGGAAGCTCAAGAACGCACAGCAGGTGGTGTTCACCGACCCGCGCCGCTTTGGCGGGCTGTGGTGTCTGCCGAGCGTGCAAGCCCTCGCCGAGCGATGGGACCAGCTCGGCCCCGATGCGCTCACTCTGCGAACCCGTGGTCTGCGCTCGCAGGCAGCCCACCGCAACACACCCATCAAAGCGGCCCTCCTCGATCAGAACGTGCTCGCGGGCGTCGGGAACATTTACGCAGATGAAGCGTTGTTCCGAGCGGGAGTGCATCCGTGCGCACAGTGTTGCGATCTGCCTGCGAGCGTCTGGCCAGTGCTTGCCAATGCGATCCGCCACGAGCTGCGCCTCGGGATCCGCTGGGGTGGGGCGAGCATCAAGACCTACGTCCGGCCTGATGGCACCACGGGCAGCCGCCAGCAATCGCTCAAGGTCTACGGCCGAGCTGGTCAGCCCTGCGTCAGATGCGGCTCAACGCTCGCCTGCGAGCAGACCGCCCAGCGAACCACCGTTTGGTGCCCCAGATGCCAGAAGCCCCTGGGGCGGCCCTGAGAGCACCCAGAACAGCACGCCCGTTGCCCGGCTGACCACCGGGCTTCGGCCTATGAGAACCCCGGTAATTCTTGTTAGCAGAGGGCTTATCCACATCACGGGCATCGTTTGTGGGTAGATCTACGAATCCCGGGTTTGCTCGGGTATCTGTGGTTGCTGTCTTCTCTCTATGAGAGAGATAGAAATCTCTCTCTTCGTAGTAAAGAGGCCCGTCAAGATGTGGACAAACGTCCCAAAAAAACTCGTAATACACACAGCCACAATGCTTTAGAGAATAGCCGCAGCTCTTGCACAGCCTGTCAACCCATTGGCGCGCCGGGGCGCGCCCCGATGTTCTTGCATGAGCGGCGGTGAAGACATGCAGTCTGGTGCGCGACAGGCCACCCGAGTATCGCGCCCGGAGCAGCACGTTTATCCACTGTCTACCCACACGCCAGCGCCACGGATATACGGCGGGGGTAAAGAGGGTCTAGAAGTGGTTTTATTAGGGCTTTGGTCGCAAAATCGCTTCGAGTGCCCGCACAGTGGCGTTGAGCTGTTCGTCGCTGGTGCGTTTGGTTTCCACGGTTCTGACTGCGTGGAGCACGGTCGTGTGGTCGCGGCCGCCGAAGTAGCCACCGATTTCCTTGAGGGAGAGGTGGGTGTTGTGCTTGGCGAGGTACATGCAGACTTGGCGGGGCAGGGCGACCGAGCGGGTCCGGGCTTTGGATTGGAGATCGGTGAGCCGGATGTCGAACTGTTCGACGACAGCCTCGATGATGGTGTGGATGGTCACGCCGCCGACCCTGGGCTGATCGGTCAGGGCGAGCACTTCGCGGGCCATGGCAAGATCGACCGGGCGGTTGTCGATCGAGAGATACGCATGGAGCTTGACGATTTTGCCTTCGAGCTCGCGAACGTGGCTGTCGATGTGCTGAGCGATGTAGAACGCGACGTCATCGGGCAGCGTGAACCCGCGGATGGCGGCCTTGGCTTTGAGGATCTCGATGCGGGTCTCGAAGGAGGGCGCTTCAACGCTGGCGACGAGACCCCACTTGAATCGGCTCATGAGCCGATCCTGAAGGTCGGGGATCATTTCGGGCGGGGCGTCGGACGAGAGCACGATCTGCTTGGATGATTGATAGAGCGTGTTGAACGTGTGGAAGAACTCTTCCTGAGTTCGGTCGCGGCTGCCGAGGTAGTGAATATCGTCAACTACCAGAATGTCTACATCGCGGAATCGGTTGCGAAATTCGATCATTCTGTTCGCCCGAACCGACTGCATGAACTGGGTCATGAATCCCTCGCACGAGAGGTAGCAGACGACGGTATCGGGTTTGATTTCGAGGATTTTGAGGCAGATTGCTTGGAGCAGGTGGGTTTTGCCCAGGCCAACGTCGCCGTGGATGAACAGCGGGTTGTACGCGGTGCCTGGGTTTTCTGCGACCGCGATGGCCGCTGCGTGGGCGAGCCGGTTGCTGGGGCCTTCGACGAATGAATCGAAGCCGTAATCGGGGTTGACGATGAGCGAGCCAGCTTGTGGGTCGTGGTCGTAGTTCCCGCTCTCGGGCATCTGATCGAGGTGTTCTTCGTCGGATCGGCGGGTGATGTCATCGAACGCGGAACTCTGAGAAGCAGCGTGCAGAGGCTTGTGCTCGTTGGAGCTGCCAGTGGGGGGAACGTTCTGCTTTGACTGCGGCTTTTTGGTGCCAGAAGCGGACTTCCTGCGGCTAGTGCCATTGTTGTTGGGGGGGTCGTGTTCGACCTTCTCGTCGGGCCCTATGAACTTGACCGCGAGCAGGTGGCCGGTGACGGATTGGAGCGCATCGGTAAACTGTTCGCTGCAATGGTTGGCGAGGTATTCACGGTGGAACGCGGATTGGGCGCGGACGGACAGCGTGCCGCCGCTCATGGCAGCGGGCTTGAGTTCTTCAGCAAACCACCGCCGACAGATCGTCGGGTGGTGTCGCTTCAGATGCGCAAGCACATCAGGCCAGACCTCAAGGCCTGTTCCAGTCATCCGAGCATCCCCTTGATGTTGTTGTCCGTCCATCAGCACACACAAGCTGACGGGTGAGCACCCGAACCAATCAGAACCGATCGAAACTCAAACCCTTCCTCGCCCGGTCGCATACAGAAGCAGGCGGCGGGACACGCGCAAACTCGTGCCGCTCAACGTACCCGCCAAGCGGAGAACAGTCAACAGAAAACACCGGGTATCACAGCGTCAAACGCTCAATGCACCGGCACACCCGCTTCTTCGAGCTGATGCTCGTACCGCATCCGGTTATTGCGGTGGTCCATCAAGAAATGAACCCGTTTGGAGAGCGAGCGACCCAGAAGATCGTCGAGGTGGCTTCGGGCTTGACCCAGATGGGTGCGGCGTGAGACGTGGACAATTACCATCGCCTCGCATTCGCACACCCGGAGCCATTCCGCGAGATCGTCCACGTGCATGTGTTTGCCGATGTTCGCGCGGCCCTTGTGCTCGGGCTCAAAGAACGTGCATTCGGAGATCAAGATCTTGGCCTTGCGCACATCATCACGCAGCAAATGAGGCCCCGGGAGCGTGTCGCCCGTGTATGCAATCAGCGGGATCCACAGCTCGCGGGTGATCTCGGTGCCCCGGTCCTTGAGCTCGCGGAGCTTTTCCTGTGGGAAGTCCACGAACTCGTCGCGGAGCTTGGTCCGCCGTTCTATGACGACGTACCCGGTCGAGGGGCTGGTGTGGTCGGTGGGGAAGGCCCGCAGGAAGAGGTTGTTCTTAATCTCGATTTGTTCGTCAGGTTCGAGGGTGACGAGGTCGTAGGGGGTTTTTTGTTGTTCGAGGCTCTCGAACCCGGCCATCATCTCGCGGATGGGCTGCGCCAGTTCGGTTGGACAGATGATGGTGCCCGAGCCCATGCCTTGGAAGCGGCGCTGGGAGCAGTAGTACGCGAGGCCGCCGATGTGGTCCATGTGGCCATGGGTGATGGCGACGTGCTTGCACGCGAGCGAGGCACGCGGGCACGAACCCATATCAAAGCACAGATCCATCTCAGGGATCTGAATACAAGTGGCTTCACCCGCGACACTGATGCCCTGGATGCGGTAGGGCGGGAGGTAGAGGAAACCGAGGGATCCGTCGCGTGGTGGGGGCTTGGGGAGCACTGGTGAATCTCCGGGGCCGAGCGATTGGCTCGGGCCAGACGTGGTGGTCAGGAACCTGATGGTACCGCGCTTGGGGCCGATGGCTAGGCTGCGAGACGATGACCGACTGGGGGGGGGGGGGGGGGGGGGGGGGGGGGGGGGGGGGGGGGGGGGGGGGGG
>CAYUVO010000010.1:21774-47731 GCA_964448185.1 uncultured Phycisphaeraceae bacterium | reverse complement strand
TGCGTCCATGCAACATGAACTTGCAGCCATGCAACATGAACTTGCGTCCATGCAACATGAACTTGCAGCCATGCAACATGAACTTGCGTCCATGCAAGTTGATCTTGCGTCCACGCAACATGATCTTGCAGCCACGCAAACAAGTTTCGCGTCCACGCGAATCGAGCATGTCGCCCAGTTTCTCATAGAAGCCTCAAGTCGGCCTTCGCGCGTGCCGATCGACACAGATGAACCCGGACGCGCGGGCCCACTCTTAGCCCCTGCTCAACGTCGAGCAAGGCCCCGCGGCCACGCATCAACTAAGGCGATCGACACTGGGGTGCGTGCTCCCTCAAGATTCGCCCTTAGGAGACCCGCCGTGACCATCGTCCCCCGCAAAATCGTCGAGCGCGTTATGTTCTATCAGAACCATTTGACGCCGTGGACCGACAACGCCGCCGCGATCGGCCTGACCACCCAGCAGGCCGGCGACTTTGCGCTGCTGGTCATCGCGGCCAACAACGCGATGAACGCCGCCGAAGCCGCCCGCGACGCCCGCTTTGTTAAAAGCGTTGGTGAATCTTGCGAAAACCCCTGTGCTTGCAAGAGTTTATTGATTACGGTCGGGCGCTTCTGATCCTCGTTGTATCGCGCGATGCCGCGCCGTTATGCCCTGTTTCGCGCTCCAACTGCGGGCAGAATAGCTGGGGGCCGCGCCCCGCCCTCACCTGATCCGGTGATTGGTGCCGCTGTTGGGGGGGAGGCCAGCCTGAGCCGGGCAGCGGCGGGCTCGGGATTCCCCGGCACTCTCAAGACGTACAGCTTGTGGCTCCATTTCGCGTCGATGCTTGCGCTCCCATCGAGTGAGAGCCATCGAATGAGCGGCTTGAAGCGTCTTTGATGCACCTTGTTTATGCGACCTGAGCACCTCGGAAGCGAGCTGGATACCGTAGCGGGCCCGCTACGATTCCCCGTTGCGTGACCGTCTTCCCCCAGAGCGATGCTTCCGGTATGCCCACACTCTTGAGTGCTCGAAACTTGATGAAGGCCTACCCCTCGAATATTTTGTTCGAGGGCGTGTCGGTCCATGTCGAGGATGGCGAGCGCATCGGGCTCATCGGCCCCAACGGCAGCGGCAAGACGACGCTGATGAAGATCCTCGCGGGAGTCCTCATGCCCGATGCCGGGGTGATCGAGCAGAAGCGTGGCCTGCGCACGGCGTATGTCGATCAGGACGATCGGTTTGCGGATGACGCCACCCCGCTGTCGGTGGTCCGAGCGGGCTTGGACGACCAAGACGATTCCGGCATGGACGCGACAACGCGCGCCTCGATCGCGCTCTCGAAGCTGGGTTTTTCTGACCTTGGACAATCTGTTGCGACGCTCTCGGGTGGGTGGCGCAAGCGGCTCTCTCTGGCGAGTGCGCTCGCTCAGGATCCCCAAGTGCTGCTGCTCGATGAGCCGACGAACCACCTCGACCTTGAGGGGGTTCTGTGGCTCGAAGGGTTCGTCCAGCAAGCATCGATCGCGATGATCTTCGTGACACACGACCGGCGATTCCTCGATAACACGGCGACCCGCATCATCGAACTCTCGGCGGCCTACCCGGGGGGTGCCTTTGAAGCTGCGGGAAATTACACCGAGTTTGTCAGACGAAAGTCTGATTTCCTTGACGCCCAGCGGGCGGCGCAGTCGAGCATTGCTAGCAAGGTGCGGCGTGATACCGCCTGGTTGCAGCAGGGGATCCAAGGGCGTCAGACCCGGAACAAGACCCAGGTCGAAGCGGCCGCCAATCGCCGCAAGGATTTAAAGGCAACTACCGACCGCAACTTGGCTCCCTTGCGCACCACACAGATTGCCTTCCAATCGACCGAGCGCAAGACGAAGAAACTCCTTGCAATCCACGGCGTGTCAAAGTCGATGGGAAACAAGCAGCTCTTTACGTCGCTGAACCTCACGCTGACTCCCGGCCAGCGGATCGGGCTGATGGGCGTAAACGGCTCGGGCAAGACGACACTCATGCGGTTGATGTCGGGTGATCTCCAGCCGGACTCGGGGACGATCGAGCGAGCTGACAACCTGCAGATCGTGACCTTTAGCCAGCACCGAGAATCGCTCGATCAGAACCAGTCTCTGCGGGAGGCGCTGTGCCCCGTTGGCGACACGGTTCACACCCGTGGAATGGCAATACACGTCACGGGGTGGGCAGAACGATTCTTGTTCGATGCGGATCAGCTTTCGATGCGTGTTGGCGATCTTTCCGGGGGCGAGCAGGCGCGGGTGCTGATCGCCAACTTGATGCTCTCGCCTGCGGAGGTGCTGCTGCTCGATGAGCCGACCAATGACCTGGACATTCCCTCGCTGGAAGTACTCGAGCAGGCACTCTTTGAGTTCCCCGGTGCGATCGTCCTGGTCACCCACGATCGCTTCTTGCTCGAGCGCGTCGCGACGGAATACATGGCGCTCAACGATCAAGGTGACGCCAATTGGTACGCCTCGATTGAGCAATGGAAGTCGGCGAAGTTGAAGACCGAACGCGCGGCTGCCGACAAGCCCAAGCCCGGCCGCACCGCATCGAAGAAGCAAAGCAAGCCCAAGCCCGGGAAGCTCTCCTACAAGCTGCAACTGGAATACGACGCAATGGAAGAAGCGATTCTCGAAGCCGAAGCTCAGGTTGAGCAACTTGAGGTAGATGCCGCCGATCCGTCACTCACCTCCGATCACAAGCGAACCACTCTCATCTACACCAAGCTCAAGGATGGACACGAGCGAGTGACCGACCTCTACGCACGGTGGGCCGAACTCGACTCGATACGAACCGGCGGCTGAGTTGGTCCTGTTCTCGCAGATGCGACGCCACTCTCGCTCGACTCATCGACCGCTTTTCCAATGTACACTGTCGAGATGCGACCCGAAAGACTCTCCTGCCAATCTTCTTCGGACACACCCGGATCGCTCGGGCGATGGCCGATGGGCTGCAAGGTACCGTGGGACGAACAACTCGTTGAGCCACATGAGCTTGTTCCTACGATGCTCCGCCGCCGTGAAATTGACTACCTCTCTTGGCTCGCGACACAGGTTGGCTCACTCGGTCGCGTTGTCGAACTCGGGTGTTTTTTGGGTGGGTCAACCGCAGCCCTCACTTCCGGCCTCTCTCGGATTGCTCATGACTTTAGCCAAGCCCCTGTCCTCGTCTACGACAGCTTTCAAGCACCGAGCGAACAAATATTCGAAGCATCACCAGAGCTCGCCCTGTTCGGCCTCGAACCAAACAAAAACTTCCGAGATCTCTTTCACCGGCTGCATATGTCGAGGCGTGAAAAATATGAGATGAGGGAGAGGCTCATCCCAGAATCAGTAGACGGCGCTGCTGCTGACACGCTCTACCCAGAGCAAGCTCCGATCGGTCTCCTCTTTGTAGATCTCGCGAAAGCATGGGGCGTGCATCTCACCGTCATGCGTGCATTCGGGCGACACTTAGCCCCGGGCGGCGTGCTGGTTCAGCAGGATTTCGGTGACTTTCGCACCCCCTGGATAGTGCTCCATATGTGGCGTCTCCGAGATCAGTTCGAGGTGCTCGATCGCATCCGAGATGCATCTACGGTCTCGTTCCGCAGACGCGACGATTCCCCCCTCAACTTAGATTCACTCGACCCATCCCCCGATACATGCGAATCCGAAGTATGGGACGAGATCGCAGAATACTGGGGGGATTTGTTCTCGCGGTTCCATAGTGGTGATGGATCTGTGCAAGAATGTGCCCGGGGGTGGTTAGCCGGGCACCGCGCGGTTCATATGCTCCATGCGAAGCGTTTCGAGGAGGCCGTCGAATCCGCTCATGCGCATGAACGCTGGCGTCGGACCGGACACAGCGACGGCGTATATTGCGCCCCGGATTGGCCCGCGTGGCTTGGTGACCTCGCTGGCCACCTGCGCAGGCTCGGCGCAAGCGAACTGGTGGTCCGCAGTGCCGAGGGGCTCTTTGCCGAGTGCGATGCGCGCGAGCGTATCCCCAATGCCAGCGTCATCGCCGGGTCATTCAAGACAGAAGCATTGAAGGACCGCGTCTGGTGCGAGGTCAAAGAACGCCTCATCCGAGAAGGAACGTCGGCGGTTGCGCTCTACGGGGCGGGTCGCCACACCCGTTGGCTATTAGGTTCGGGATGGCCGGGACCAGAGTTGGCCGTTGCCTGCGTGCTCGATGACAACCCGGGTGTCGATTCGATACATGGAGTGCCCGTTCTCAGAGCAGGTACGCTCTGCGCCCACTCGGGACTGCGAAGACTCCACGGGCTCACACTCTTGCCCTCGTCCGATGAGTACGAGCCTGAGATCCTAAAACGCGCAGCCCCCATCGCCGAACAGGCTGGCGCTATTCTGCGCCCCGTCTACACCGCCACTGACCTTATAACCACCAACGACATTCGCCGAGGCCCGCGTACCGATCTAACTTCAAGGTCGATCATCATGCGTCCGAATGCCACGGATCTAGACCCTGCTCCGCCGCATCGGGTTGATCTCGGCCTGCCTCCCCACCGCTCTTGGATACCCGACCTGTGCAAACTCGTGGGTTGGCCCCACTGGGCCAAGGGACACATCAATACCCGAGACGCGGCGTTCATTTGGGACTTTGTCGAGGCAACACACGCAGCGACTAGTATCGAAATCGGAACGGCGTCAGGCGTGTCAACCGCTGCCCTGGCACACGCGATCAACCAACTCGTTCCGCAATCCACTGGCGATCACTCAGGCACTCCTGTGAGCGATCAGTATGGTGTCTGGACATTCGACATCCTAGATTACTGTTACTTTGATTTTGAACGTCCCGTGGGTGCAGCGGCTCTGCTGATCGCACCAGACCTCGAGCACACGATCCACATCCGAACCGGACACACCGCTAGGGATGCGTCCAGGAGTTTTTCCGCGCAGTCGATCCATCTCGCCCTCATTGATGCGGACCACCGCCACCCTGCTGCAACGCTCGACATGCTCGCACTTCTACCCGTGCTTGCTCCGGGCGGCTGGGTTCTACTTCACGACATCAGCCTTGACGCGATCAACGAGCAGCGAGCCGAGCATGAGCCGCCCTCGCAGCACGCTCTCGAGGACGGACCGCGCAGGCTGTTCGAGGGGTGGACCTTCGCGAAGGTGCGAGAAAAGAGCGAGACCCCTGCACGTTCAAACATCGGCGCCATCCAAATCCCACAGGACATCGATGCCGCGGCTGCCGCGTTGCTCGATATACTTTCAGAATGAGTCTTTGAACAGCCCAAGTGGCGAGAGCTTTATGAGGCGTTGTGATGTTTGCGGCGGCAGTTGTGAGATCAATAACGTTTGCAGACATTCACCTTTCATCTCGGCGCTTTCGCTTCTTTGCCACGGCCGATTTGTTCGTCAGCGTTGTTTTTTGGTTGCGTTCGCGGCGAGCTGCTAACTTTTCGGCGTTGCGCGCCTGTTCCGCATTGAGTTTCAGAAAGCTCTCGTAGCGACGCTTGTCGAGTTCACCTGATTCAAGTGCAGCCTGAATCGCGCAGCCGGGTTCCCCGGCATGCTGGCAGTCACCGAATTTACACTCTGAGATAATACGAACGACCTCTTCAAAGAGATCCGAGACGCCGTCTTCGCAGTCTGGAAGCTGGAACTCCCTGACGCCCGGATTGTCGACGAGTACGCCGCCGCTAGGGAGCAAGTGTAGATCTCGTTATTACCACAATAAAAAAAAAATTCCGTCGCTCTCGCGGATATCGCCGGTCGCTAGATCACCGGCGCCTAGTGCATTGGCGAGGGTAGATTTGCCGACCCCTGAGGAACCCAGCAACGCCACCGACTGTCCGGGTCCACACCATTTATTTAATACGCGAACCTGTTCGGGGCAGCGAGCGTCCATGACCAAGGCGGGCAGCCCCGGATGCAAATGCTCGGCCTGCTGAACGAGCTCTGAGGGGTTACTGTTGAGATCGGCCTTCGTCAGAACGACCACTGGATCGGCCCCGGCCTGGAGCGTCATCGCGATGTAGCGTTCGATGCGCGCCAGATTGAAATCTTCATTGCAAGAACTCACAATAAAGACGGTGTCGATATTGACTGCGATGATCTGGGATTTGACCTCTTCACCCGCGGCCTTGCGGGAAAGCTCCGTCTTGCGATCAAGGATTTTAATTGCGCGGTGGTCCGCGGAGTTGAGTACCACCCAGTCACCGACAGCAACTTTGCCGGCGGCCTCAACAGATTGCACGGGGACTCGGAACTCGCCCGATTCGCCGTACACCACGACCTGCGATCCGTGGTGTGCCGACACGCGGGCCACGATGGCAGATTGAAGAGAATCCGGCCCGAGTTGGTCCTCAAAGAATGCATTCCACCCTATGGCTTGGAGTGTGGGACTCGTCATCTTACATATACCTTGCTTTTAGCGCCTGAAACAACGAACCTCACTTATACTAGCTCAAAAACGACGAGCTGGCGACATTGCAGGCTTGTGCTGCCCTCCCAGTATCCATCTTCCGGCAACCGCCTTGTCCTATGGCCAAACAGGTACAAGCTTGGGGGGCACTCATACAAGCAAATAAACGGACAGTGCTGCGTCTGGTTCTTGTTTCAATCCAGTTTGAACGCCCTGAGCACACATCGAGTATGCTCGGAGCGACAAAATGGTCGAACTCTGCGCCATCTCCAAGTCCTTCGGCTCGCTTGTCGCAGTAGACAATGTGTCGCTTTCGCTGCGCCGTGGCAATACGACAGCGCTCATCGGCCCAAGCGGCTGCGGCAAGTCCACGCTCCTTCGCATGATGCTCGGACTGATCTGGCCCGACGCGGGGCGGGTGGTCTTTGAGGGCGAGCCGCTCACGCAGGCCACCACGCGGCAGGTCCGTCAACGCATCGGGTACGCGATCCAATCGGGCGGTCTCTTCCCGCATCTCACCGCACGCCAGAACATCAGCCTGCCCGCGGAGCACGCTCGCTGGGAGGCGGATCGCATCGCTTCGAGGATCGCCGAGCTTGCGTCGATGATGCACCTTGCCGACACGGAACTTGCGAAGTATCCCGCAGAGCTCTCGGGCGGTCAGCGCCAGCGCGTCGCACTGATGCGGGCGATGGTGCTCGATCCGGCGGTGTTGTTGCTCGATGAGCCGTTGGGCGCGCTCGACCCGGTGATCCGAGGCTTGCTGCAAGAAGAACTCGGCACACTGTTCGAGCGGCTCGGCACGACCGTGGTGCTGGTAACGCACGATCTCGCGGAGGCTGCATATTTAGCGCCCGATGACATTGTACTTATGTATGAGGGCCGCATCGAGCAACGCGCTAGCTTCGCAGCGTTACAGCACTCGCCAACGAGCGAGTTTGTCGAACGGTTTGTCTCGACACAGACCGCGCGAGTCGCTGCGCTGTTGGGGGGCACACAATGACCCGCCGATGGCTCGGTGTTGGTTTTGTCGTTGCGCTCGCAGCCGTTGCGTTCTGGCAGTTTCGCAGCACACCCGAGGGCACCATCTCAATAGGCTCGAAGAGTTTCACCGAATCCGCGGTACTCGCTGCGATGCTCGAACAACTGTGTGAAGATTCCGGAACCGATGCCCAGGTCAAGGCATTCGCGGGTTCGTCGCTTGCGTTTAGCGCCCTGCTCGCGGGCGAGATCGATGCGTACCCGGAATACACGGGCACACTCAAGCGGGAGCTGTTACTCAGCCTTGAGCTGACGAGTGATGCCGATCTTCGAGAAGCTCTTGCGGCTCAAGGCATCACGATGTCCGGCCCCCTCGGGTTCAACAACACCTACGCAATCGGGGTGACCCGCAAGACCGCCGATCGGTTCGGTCTCAAACGTGTCTCGGATTTGGCTCGCCACGAAAGCTTGCGGCTAGCATTCTCGACCGAGTTCATGAATCGCGGCGACGGCTGGCCCGGGCTCCGCGACACCTACGCCCTCTATGACAACGCCCGAGGCATCGAGCATTCGCTCGCCTACGCAGCCCTCGCGAGCAGCACGATCGACGTGACCGACCTGTACTCCACCGATTCACAGATCGCGGCCATGGATCTGGTCGTGCTCGAAGATGACCTCGGTTACTTCCCGCGCTACGACGCGGTCGTGCTGTACCGAACGGATCTGGAAGAACGCGAACCCGATGCAGTTGTTTCGATGCTCCGGCTCACCCGTCTGCTCGATGAAAGCCAGATGCGAGAGTTCAATCAGCGCGCCGAGGTCGGTTCGATGGGTCAAGCCCGCCTGCCGCCAGCGATCGTTGCTTCGCAAGCACTCAGCGAGTTACTCAACATCACGACACTTGCGCAGTCATCGACACGCCTCGATCGGCTCATCGCACGAACCCGAGAGCACTTGCTGCTCGTGGGTATTTCGATGACCATTGCGATTCTCGTCGCGGTCCCCTTGGGCGTGCTCGCGGCTCGTTCGCGAGCTGTCGCTGGCCCCGTCCTTGCGATCACGGGCATCTTGCAAACGATTCCTGCGCTCGCGTTGCTTGTCTTGCTGATCGGCCCGTTTGGTATCGGTGCTCCGACCGCGATCATTGCGTTGATTCTGTATTCGCTGCTCCCGATTGTGCGCAACACGCACGCGGGGCTCACAAATATCCCGGGTGATCTTCTCGAATCGGCGGATGCGATCGGGCTGACGAGTTGGGCGAGGTTGCGCCGCGTCGAGCTACCTTTGGCGCTGCGAACGATTCTCGCGGGCATCAAGACCGCTGTGGTCATCAATGTCGGGACCGCAACACTCGGCGGCTTCATCAGCGCAGGCGGCTACGGCCAGCCCATTTTCACCGGCATCACGCAGAACAACCCCGAGCTGATCTTTGAGGGTGCGATCCCCGCAGCGGTCATGGCAATCGCGGCACAGTTCCTCTTCGATGCGCTCGAACGATGGGCGGTTCCACGGGGCCTGAGGCTGTAAAAATTTAATATTCGACCTTCTTGAATATTGCGTGTAGACTGCCCGTTCACGATTCGACGCAATCCTGTACTTGGAGGCTCCACATGGGCACCTCCCGCGCCTCGTGCCAATCGACAACACCTTGTAAACTCGACCACTGGTATCGCACCACGCGGGAGCTGACGGTGCGTTTGTGCGACCCGCTCAGCAGCGAAGACATGACAGTGCAAGCCCAAGACTGTGCGAGCCCGACGAAGTGGCACCTGTCGCACACAACCTGGTTCTTCGAGACGTTCACTCTTCGAGATTTCGAGCCGGGCTTCAAGCCTTACGCCGAGCAGTTCAGCGTGCTGTTCAACTCGTACTACAAGGGCGTCGGCCCCCAGCATCCACGTCAATGGCGCGGCGCCCTCACACGCCCCGGGCTCGGCGAAGTCATGGCGTACCGCGATGTCGTTGACGACCGGCTCCGCACACTGCTAAACGACACAACCTGCAGCGAACGACTGGCACAGATCGGCGAACTGCTCACGCTCGGGCTTCACCACGAACAACAACACCAAGAGCTGCTCCTCACCGACATCAAGCTGTTGTTCCACACGAATCCCATGCACCCGGCGTATCGAACCGATCTTGCGGACGCACAACACACCGAGTGCAACAACGAGATGCAATGGCGAACGTTCGAGGAAGGCATCGTCGAGATCGGGCACCACGGGACCGCGTTCACATATGACAACGAATGCCCTAGGCACCGACGTTTCGTCGAGCCCTTTGAGATTGCATCGAGGCCGATCAACAATGCGGAATACCTCCGCTTTATCAAAGATGGCGGCTACCAACGCCACGAACTCTGGCTCGATGATGGCTGGACGTGGGTTACACAGGGCCACTCGCACCCGATGTACTGGTCAACCAAGAACGACAACACCTGGAGTGAGTTCACCCTCGGCGGCGATCGCTCGCTCGATCCGCACGCACCCGTGAGCCACCTGAGTTTCTTTGAAGCCGACGCCTATGCGCGCTGGGCAGGCGCACGATTGCCCACCGAAACCGAATGGGAACACGCTGCGGACGATCAGCCCATTACGGGCAATCTGCTTGAATCCAATATGCTCCAGCCGATGGAGTCGTGTGCTTCGCCTCAAACCCCGCCCCATCACCTCGACCAGTGCTTCGGTGATGTGTGGGAGTGGACTCGTTCTGCACACGAGCCGTACCCGGGTTACTCGCCGCAACCGGGCGCCATTGGCGAATACAACGGCAAGTTCATGTGCGGCTCGTTCGTGCTCCGAGGAGGCTCATGCCTCACCAGCAAACCACACCTCCGTGCAACATACCGAAACTTCCTTCAACCCTCGGCCCGGTGGCAATGCTCCGGGCTGCGCCTCGCACGGAGCAGACCTTGCCCCCCGAATCAAGCCTGACCAATCTGCATCCCACCATCATTGATCTACAAATACTCAGCAACACGTTCCGCGATGACGTGCTCAGTGGTCTTGCGCTCGCGCACAAGGCCGTCCCCGCCAAGCACCTCTACGACACACGTGGCAGCGAGATCTTCGACGATATCTGCGACGTACCCGAGTATTACCCGACGCGCACCGAACGGGGCATTCTCAGCGCAAACGCCGACTCCATCGCCCGCGTCATCGGGCCGAATGCAACGCTCATCGAACCCGGTTCGGGCTCGGGCGACAAAGCCATGAGTCTGCTTGAAACGCTCGACTCTGCCAGAGCGTTTGTTCCGATCGAAATCTCACGTTCGGCCTTGGAAAGCAGCGCAAGAACAATCGCCCAGCGATTCCCAGACCTTGAGGTGCATCCGGTATGCGCCGATTTCACCCGCGACCTTGATGCCACGGTGCCCACCTCCAACCGGGTCGTGTTCTTCCCGGGTTCAACTATCGGCAACTTGCTTCTCCACGAAAGAAAAGAGCTGCTCCGTTCCTTTGCAACGATGGCGGGCGATGCGGGCATGGTGCTCATCGGGCACGACCTTGTCAAGGATCGGCAAGTGTTGTTTGATGCGTACAACGACTCGACGGGTGTCACCGCTGCGTTCAATCTCAATCTGCTCACGCGGATCAACGCCGAGCTCGACGCCAACTTTAATCCGGGCGTGTTCAAGCACGACGCCCCATGGAACGAACCCCAGCATCGCATCGAGATGCACCTCGTCTCACAGGCCGATCAGCAAGTAACCGTGACCGATCGCACGTTTATTTTCAGCAAGAACGAACGCATCCATACCGAGAACTCGCATAAGTTCACCCCCGAGACCATCGACGCCGAAGCCGGGCTTGCAGGGCTCTCGCTTATCGAGCGATGGACCGATTCCAATAACTGGTTCAGCGTAAGCCTCTTTCGCACTTCGCCCTAAAGTATTCTCGCCGGAGAACTCCCCTTGAGCAATCCGCTGCAACTCCATCTCCTCAACCATCGCCGGGTACACAACCTTCGGAGCAGTCAGCTCGTTCCCGTTCGAGTTCATCGGCTTGATCGCGCTGCTGATCTTCTTTGTGATGGCGGCCACGAGCCACGATTTCTGGCTCGCCAATCTGGGGCCACGAACCTGGAAATCGCTGCACATGCTCGTCTACCTCGCCTACAGCTTGGTGGTCGTTCACGTCACGCTCGGCCCTTTACAAAGCGAACCCAACTCGCTGCTCTCGGGCGCACTTCTCGTTGGAGTGCTGATGGTCGTTTCGCTCCATATCAGCGCAGGCCTGCTCGAAGCTAAACGCGACCGCCAGCTCCCGCCCTCTGCGCCTGACGACACGAACGATAGCATCTGGCTCGATGCGGGCGAGCTTGAGCAGTTCGCCGACGGCGCAGCACGCATCGTCCGCGACAACACCGGCAACTCGATCGCGGTCTTCCGCATGAAGGATCAGCTCTGCGCGGTCCAGAACCGCTGCCCCCATCAGGGCGGGCCGCTGGGCGAGGGCCGAATCATCAACGGCTGCATCACCTGCCCATGGCACGGCTACCAGTTCCGCCCCTCCGACGGCAAGAGCCCGCCGCCTTACACCGAGCGAATCTCGGCGTACACGCTTCGCATCGAGGGCTGCCGCGTGCTGGTCAGCTCTGCGCCATGCACGCACGAGAACCCTGCATCTCCGGTGAACATCAGCGGAGATGCCGATGCCTGACACCAATCCCTCACCCCCGCCACCACCTCTCTATGTCGGGTACCTCCCCATGCCATCGGGGCACCGCAGGTTCCTCGCAGTCGTGCTACCCGCGCTGGTCATCGCCATCACTGGCATGAGCGCTTTGATCGCGCGTGCGCACCGTTCACCGGGCACGGGCGAGTGGGATCTCTCTACCGAGCGCGAATGGATCGGCACGGTGCGCATGGACCCGATGCTCATCACACCCGAAGGCGAGGGCTGGCTGCTGGTCAAGATGTCCAAAGCGGATGTCCATGAACGCATCGAGCCGTTCGATGGATCAATCTGCCGGGTGCCTGGTTTCACGCTCATGCGCGACCACCGACGCATGATCGAGCTCTTACCCAACGACGACGCTATTGAACAGCTCGCCATCGAACAACTCCCCGATGCGCCAACCCAAGCGGTGCGCACACCTGAAGTACCCATCGAAATCATCGCAGAAATCGTCGACGGCAAGTGTTTCCTCGGATCCATGAAACCCGGTGACGGCAAGACACACAAAGCCTGCGCCGTGCTGTGCATCCGGGGAGGCCTGCCCCCGCTGGTCGCAATCAAACTCTCGAACTTCGGTCAATACCCTCTGCTCATCGTGGACGGCTCAACCGCTCTCCCCGAATCCATCATCGGATTAGTCGGCGAACCCGTGCGCATTCGTGGTACGCTCAGCACGATCGCGGGCGTCCCGATGATCGAGACAACGGCGGACAATATCGAGAGGCCATAAAACCTGTGCGGAACGCTCATCGAAAATTGCTGATCCCCCTGATCGCAGCTGCGATGTGTGTGCTGATCGCTGCGCCGGCTCGGGCACAAACTCTCGCTGAGAAAATCGGTCAGCTCGAACAAGACGCGATCGCCGCTTTCTATGCGGGTGATCTCGACACCGCCGAGCGTCTGCTGCGCCGGCACGCCAAGGCCGACCCGAAGAACCCCGTCCCCCACTACAACCTCGCGTGCGTGCTCGCCAGTCGGGGCGAACTCGAACCCGCGATGGACTCTCTCAAAGAATCCATCGAACGGGGCTTCTCCGATCGTCATCAGATCGAGGTGGACCCGCATCTGGCCAATCTCCGCGAGATGCCCGCGTTTTTGGCGATCATCGACCGCTGGGACGAAGTGCTCGAAGCGCGCGCACAAGCGGTTCTCGAAGCTGCCAAGAAAGCGTTCGGACGCTCGTACACCTTCGAGCGCGACGAAGCACACCGTTTGATCTATACCAACTCGTACACGCCCGAGTCGTTTGCGGACGCCAAGTTGGAAATCGAGCACGTCGCCCAGTGGTCGATGAAGAGCATCTTCGATCACGCGGCGCTGCCAGCAGAGGTGCCCGCCGATGCATGGGTGATGATCGTGCTGCCCAAGCAGTCGCATTTCCGCCAGTGGGCGGTGCGTCAGTTCGGCGCACAATCGGTACAAGGTACCACGCAGATCGGCGGGTTGTACGATCACGACGCCAAAGAACTGTGGGCTTCTGATCTTGGTGGCACGCTCCGCCACGAGTTCTTCCATGTCCTCCATTGGCGAAGCATGAACGCATTAGGCCAGCGGCACCCGCTCTGGGTTCAAGAAGGGCTGGCAGCTCTCGTCGAAACACTCGACACCGCTGGAGCACCGACTCCCTGTTGGCGCACCAATCTGGTGCATAAGCAAGCACGCGGGCGACACCTGATCGAGATCACACAGTTTGCAGGCAAGCGTGGGCAGCGGGTGTATCGGGATCAGCCGTTGCGGTTTTATGCGCAGGCCAGAGGCATCTTCTTATATCTCCATGAGCGCGGCGTGCTCGACGATTTCTACGCCCACCTCGCCGCTCACTACCGCGAAGATCCCACCGCCCTCGTAAGCCTACTCGCGGTCACCGACACCGATGCAGAGGGGTTCGATGCCGCGTTCCGATCGTGGGCGATGGGGCTGCCCGAGGTGCCCCAGGATCTCAAGCGGGGCGATGCGGCTCTAGGCGTGCGCATCGACGTCGCCTCGATGGGCGAGGGCATCAAGATCACCGGCTTCCCCGGCAGACGCCCGCCCGAACTCCGTCTGGGCGACATCATCACCCACGTCGCGGGTCAGCCCACGCGGGACTATTACGAGCTGGTCCGGGTCGTCTCAAGCCACAGCCCGGGCGAAGAAGTCGAGGTCCGCTTCCGCAGGCGACGGACCCACAGCGAGGTCACGATTACTCTCCGTGAAGTGCGCTAAGCCCCGAGCCGAACCTCGAACATGCGGCTATCTTGAAGACATGGCCGACTCACCCACCAGACCATCCGCTGTTACCGAACTCAAGCCAAACTCGGTCCTCGGGCCGATCAAGGATGCCAAGCCCGAGGTGCCGCTCGTCGACGTGATGCAGGGGTGCGCACGCCGAGAGATCCGCGTCCATGAGCACGGCTTCGTGGCGCTCGTCGATGCCATGCCCCGGCTCATCCCCGAAGGGCAAACCGCGGACAGCGCGATCGTCCAAGCGGCTCGCGTCTCGTATGGACAAGGCACCAAAAAGATCAACGAAGACCGTGGGCTCATCCGCTATCTGCTTCGGCATCGGCACACGACGCCCTTCGAGATGATCGAGTTCAAGTTCCATATCGCCATGCCCATCTTTGTCGCTCGCCAATGGATCCGTCACCGCACCGCGAACGTCAACGAGTATTCCGCGCGATACTCGATCCTGCCCGACCGGTTCTATGTGCCCGATCTCGACCGTGTGCGCAAACAATCCAAGGCCAACCGTCAGGGCGGCGAGGCTACCTTCGATACGAGCGATGCAGGCGAGGTGCGCACAGCAGAGGACTTCCTCTCGCTGTTGCACGAGGTCGAAGCGTTGTACCCCAAATATCTCGAGCTCACCAACCGCGGTGTCAGCCGCGAGCTTGTGCGCACCGCCCTGCCCGTGAACATGTACACCGAGTGGTACTGGAAGTGCGACCTGCACAACATCCTCCGGTTCCTCTCGCTCCGCCTCGATGCGCACGCCCAACAAGAGATCCGCGACTTCGCGCAGGCGATGCACGATCTGATTGCGCCGATCGTTCCCATGACCATGGAAGCATGGCACGACTACGCGACCGAGGCGATGAACCTCACGCGGCTCGAGATCGACGCGGTGCGCGGACTCGCCACCGGCGGCGACGGAACGCTCGATTGCGAGAACTCCCGCGAACAATTGGAATGGGCGACCAAACGCGAGAAACTCGGGCTGTAGCGGCTTGTGGGATTTCGCGGCCTCTTGCTGGCTTAGAGCCGCTGGCCGAACTCTCCGGGCTCAAAGAGGCACACCCGGCTCGGGTCGGGCGTGATCGAGATGCTCTCGCCCAAGGTCAGATCAGAGCGTGCGGGCAGACGAATTTTGAGCCGATGGTTGTCGGGAGAGCGGGCTGTATCGCTTGCTTCGAGCGTACAACTGAAATCGATCTGATCCCCCAATGGTTCGATGGTGGTGATGCGTGCGCGCAGCGAATCGGTAGTGGGCTCGGTGCTGATCGTCACCGCTTGTGGGCGAAAGCCCAACACCGCCGGTGTGTCCGGGAAGGGGGGGGGGGAGTTGAACACGTTGAGATCGGGAGCGTGATGATCGAGTCGCGATCGCACACCCATCGCGACTGGGCATTGATCGAACCCGCAAGAAAGTTCATGGGTGGCGAACCTACGAACGCCGCCACGAACCGGTTGGTGGGCTGGTGATAGAGATCCATCGGCTTTGCGATCTGCTGGATCTTGCCTCGTGCCATCACCGCGACGCGATCGCCGAGCGTCATCGCTTCTTCCTGATCGTGCGTGACATAAACCGTCGTGGTGCGCGCGCTCTGGTGCAGGGCTTTGAGTTCGCTGCGGAGCGTTGTTCGCATCTGGGTATCGAGGTGACTCAACGGCTCATCCATGAGCCACACGGCAGGCCTGGCTGCCAACGCCCGGCCCAACGCGACGCGCTGCTGTTGACCGCCCGAAAGCGTCGCTGGTTTGGCACTCATGATCGAGCCGAGCCCGAGCAAGTCGGCAGCATGGGTGACCCGTTCACGAACTTCACTCATGGGCAGTCGGCGGGCCTTGAGTGCGAAGGCGAGATTCTGCTCTACGTTCAGATGCGGATAGAGGGTCGAGCTCTGGAAGACCATCGCCACGTCGCGGTCTTTGGGTGCGAGTCGGGTGATGGAACGCCCATCGAATTCGATGTCGCCGCTGGTGAGGGGTTCGAGCCCGGCGATGAGCCTGAGCGTGGTGGACTTGCCACAGCCTGAGGCACCCAGCAGCACGAGCAGCTCGCCGCCGTGGATGTCGAGGTCGAGGTTATCTATGACGTTGTCCCCTCGCCCGTATCGCTTTGTGACCGCTTTGAGTGAAACGCTTGGCATGGGATGGTCAGCATAGCCGAGGGTGCGGTTGTCTAAAAAAAACAGCCCCCCACCGTTATCGGCAGGGGGCTGTGAAAGGATCTAGATCGAGGTCGTATTAGCGACGACGACGGATGGCGGCGAAGCCACCGAGGCCGAGCAGCGCGGCCGAAGCCGGCGCGGGGACGATCTCGTAGGTCCACTGCATCTCTATGCCAGCAAGGTCGAAGCCAGCGATGTCAGCACCACCCAGGCCGATGACGGCAAGGCCAGCGAGCTGCGCCGCGTCAGAGTTATCGACGCTCAGGGCGAAGGTACCAAGCGAACCGCCAGTTGAGTTGAACGCCACGAACGCAGCGCTAAGAACGCTGAAGGATTCGCCCGGGGCAAGGTCGATGCCAAGACCATCGGTGCCGCCAGCGATCGTACCGACGTCGGCACGCCAAGTAGTAAATCCAGCACCAGCGTTAGCTGCGTCAACCCAGATGCCCAAAGCACCAGCGGCGTCACGCATGTGGACCGAGGCAAAGCCGACGAACATGCCGCCGCCGAGCGGGACCGAACCGGCAAGGGCGTTCGAGGTCGAGCCCGCGGCACCGGCGATGTTAACACCGCCGAAGCCCTCGACGCCTTCGGCGAAGATGGAGGCGGTGTTGTCATCGGTGAAGAACGCGCTGATGCCGTCCTGGACGAGCGGCTCTGCGGTGAAGCTGTCACCAGCAATGACGCTCTGCAGACCGGAGAAATCGCTGTAAATCGTGCCCTGGCCGTTGGCCTGGCTGAGATCGGCGATGTTGGACATGGGGGTGATGTCGGCATTGGCGGTAGCGGCAAGGCCGACGACGGTAAGAACGAGCACAGTCTTCATATCTATCTCCTCAAACGTCTATGTCCCGTTGCAGAGTGTCACCAACGAAGCCCATCACAAGGAAGGGAGTTGTTGATAAACAAACAGGCTCTGCATCGAGTGTCTCTCTCCTGAGGCCACCGAGGGTTCGGGGGCTCACGTTTCTCTCCAAGGCGGGTTTGCGCCTATGCACCAGTAGTTTGCACCGCTGGAAGCCCTTCGTCAACAGGTTTTCATGGGTATTTTGCAAAAACCGCTGGCATAACCGGATATTCGCACTTTATTCGGCAGTATAACTCGCAGATTTGCACTCTGTAGCGGCTCATGGTCCGAGAAGCCCATCGAACTCGGGCGACTCCAAGACGTAGAGAACGGAATATCGCTCGGGCCGATGGGCTTTGTTCTTCTGGCGTAGCCCGGGACGAGCCCGTAGCCTGAAGGCTGGTGGACCTGCCCATTCTCACTCCCAGTTCGGAGCCCCCATGATGATGCCTACTTCCCGCCTCGTGCCCTTGTTTGTGCTCAGTGCTGTGCTCGGGGGATGGGGGTACCTGTCGCTGACCCTGGCCGCCCAGCCCACGGCCATGCCCGAGCGTGACCCCGATGGCGTCCGCTATAGCCACGCGGGCTACGACATCACGCACCTGCCCAAGGAAGACGTCGAGAAGCTCGCAGCCGAGCTCGAACCCGAGGTCTACCGCATCACCCAGAAGGCCGGGACCGAGGCTGCGTTCTGCGGCACGCTGCTCGATAACAAACTCGAAGGCGTGTACGCCTGCACGGTCTGCGGCTTGCCGCTGTTCTCGAGCGACCACAAGTTCAACTCCAAAACCGGTTGGCCGAGCTTCTTCCAGCCAGTTGATGAATCGCATGTGACTATGAGAGAAGATCTGTCGCTTCCGGGCATGGCTCGCACCGAGATTCTGTGTACCCGCTGCAGCTCGCACCTCGGGCATGTCTTCGACGACGGGCCTGAGCCCACCAAGCAACGCCACTGCGTGAACTCGGCGTCGCTCGAATTCTTCGAGAACGGCCAAGAACTTCCCGCACGCAGCAAACCCGTCGAGACAGAGGTCGCCTACTTCGCAGGGGGCTGCTTCTGGGGCGTCGAATTTCAGCTTGAACGCGGGCCGGGCGTGATCGACGTGGTCAGCGGTTTCATGCAAGGTCACGTCAAAAACCCGAGCTACAAAGAGACGATCAGCACCGACACCGGCCACGCCGAGACGGTCAAGGTGACGTTTGACCCGAGCCGAGTGAGCTATCAGCGGCTGCTCGAAGCGTTCTTTATGCTCCACGACCCGACGCAGCTCAACCGCCAGGGACCGGACATAGGCGACGAGTATCGCTCGGGGGTCTGGTACGCCAATGAGGAGCAGGAGAAGCTTGCCACGGCGTATCTCGAAAAGCTCAACAGCAGTGATGAGTTCGCAGGCAGCATCGTCACGCAGCTTCAAGCTGCCAAGACGTTCTTTGCGGCTGAAGACTATCACCAGGACTTCATCGAGCGCACGGGTCGTGCGTGTCACGCGAAGAACCCGTGGTGAATCGAGCCTCCGGCATCATTCACCCGCCCGCAAGTATTTCTGACTGACAACCCAAAACAGAAAAAGGGCCCGGAACGTATCCGGGCCCTGTGCTTTGGTTACGAGATTTCAGACAGGCTTACGGGCAAGGACCAACGAGGCCGAGCAGGGCGAGGAAGTCGCCGAAGCTGACCATGCCGTCACCGCCGTTGAGGGTGCCGAAGTCGTCGGCGATGTCGCCATCGCAGCCGGGCGTGCCGCCGGGGCAGGGCCCGACGAGACCGAGCAGGGCGAGGAAGTCGCCGAAGCTGACCATGCCGTCCGAGCCGAGCGTGCCGAAGTCATCGGCGATATCACCCGGGCACGAACCGACATCTTCGCACGTGATCGAGGTGACGACGATGGCATCGACGCCGCACTCGAGCACGTCACCCGGATCGTTGTCCGTAGCGACAAAGCGGAAGCGGAACTGGCTCGATGTGCCGAACTCTGCGCCGATGTCGATGGACTCGCTGCGCCATGAACCGGCGGTCGTGAAGTCACGGGCCACGGTCCATGAGCCGCCGTTGTTGAGCGAGATCTCGAAGGTGAAGCCGTCTTCCGGACCGATGGGGTTGACCGAGTCCTGCATCCAGTAGGAGAAGTCCACGGTGCCGCCGTCGGTGAAGTCGAACGCCGGGCTCACGAGGATCGTGGATCCGCCGTCAACGTCGGAGTTGTCGGTCGCACCCGACTGACCGGTGAGCCACGCGAGGCCGGTGCCGTCGGCATCGGTCGGTGGATCATCGCGGCCATTGTTCTGCGGCGCACCGTTGGTCCACCGACCAGCCTCTTGCGTCGCAATCGCGCCTTCGATGGTGAACGCGATGCTGCCTTCACCCGAATCGCTCGCGAAATCACCTGTACCGATGACCGCGTCGAAGGAACCCGCGTTCGGTAGGTTGACAACGCCAGCAAGGGAGCCGATGACCGAGACGAAGAACTCCGGGTCATCGCTGCACATCTGCGCGGGGATGGTCGCGGTGTACGAACCGCCGCCGTTGTTCGCCATGGCGAAGGTGGTGAAGCTGACGTCGCCGTCGGGCCTGACGTTGAGCATGGGCTGCGAGACGATCGTGTCGTCATTGAGCATCAGCTGAACGTCAAAGTCCGCGGTCACTCCCGGTGCGATGATGCCCGGAGCGGAGCCCACGAGCGTGATATCGAGCGGGAGCTGCTGGGGCGGGATGATCTCGATGTCGAGCGAATAGGCCTGAATGTTGTTCTGGCCTGTGTTGTCGACTTCGACGAAGTACGTTCCCGGGGCCGCGTTGGCCAGAGCGACTTCGACGCCGCCAAGCCCGTTATCGTTGGCCTGATCGAGCACGCCTCCGACGCTGTTGTAGATCGTCACGCGAAGGTTGCCGAAGTTCTGCGGGCTGTAGTTCGAGCCCGTGTTGCAACCCCCGGTCTGAGGCCCTTCGAGATAGGTGAACCCGACGGGGTTGGCCGTGGCCTGGATCGCGCCGTTGCCGGTGACCTGGATGCGATAGAAGTCGCTGTCCGAGTTATCGTCAACCGAAACGAAGTCCACGCGGGCCGCGTTGGAAGCGCCCGAACCGCCGACGTTGACCGTGCCGCCGACCCCGATCGATCCGAGATCGGTGTTCTGGCCGAGAGAGTCATTGGGTTCGAGCGGGTCGCCGTAGTGGCGTTGCAAGTTGAGCACGTCGTCCATTTGCGGGCCGTCAAAGGCGGTACTGATGAACGGATTCATCAGGATATCGCCTAGCGGGCAGACGTGGAGTTGGCCCATGCCGTGACCGTGCTCGTGGAGCAGAATGTTGCGAAGACGGATCGAGTTGCCGCCCGTATTGTTGTAGAAGTTGTCCGCCGCGTCGATGACCATGTCACCGTTCTGCGGGAAGAAGTTGTACGCGAGGATGCCCGAGTTGCCGTCGATGAACTTACCGCCCATGCGGAGGTCACCGCGGACACCGGTGACACCCGGTGAGTTGAACAACGTGACGTTGTCGTCGTTGGGCTCGAGGATAATGGTGTTGCCGCCCAGTTCAGCCCAGCGTGCGAAGATCTGGTCATAGAGGGCTCGCCAGGTGGCGCGGTTGCCGTAGATCCCGTCGAGGAATGCGTTGAGCGTGTTGGGGCCACTGCCTTCACCAACACCGTTGGGGATGGTGATGCCGTCGATGGGGAACGAGTAGGTCAGGATGGTCGGGTCGCCCTGTGAGGCGCCGCCCGGGTCCATCGCGGTACCGTTCCATCGGCTGGTCTGCTGGAAGGCGATGTCGAGGTTGCCGAAGACGGCTTGCTCAAACGCCTCGATGATTGCCTGATCCGTTCCCGGAGCAAAGCACGGCGCAACGGGCACCGCATGCGTCTTGACCACATCCACAAAGCTTGCCAGCATGCGCTGGTGGACAGCGGGGAACCGCTCGAACGCGGCGCGGGTGGTCACGTCCTGAACTTTGAGCCACGCGGCTTCGAACTCGTCAGCACTCAACGGCTGGTGGCGTGCCACCAACTCCGCAGGCGCGTCGTCCGAGAGCGTCGGGACGGAATCACCCATCGCGATGAGCTTGCCGGCGATGATCTGCTGCTGCGCTTCGGGCAGCGCGAAGAAGGTCTGGGTTTCGATCAGCTTGAAAGCACGCTTTTGGGCTTCGAGCTGGGCCTCGCTGACCTGCCCGCAGGCATGTCCTTGAGAGTCACAGGTGGTGGGCGTGACCTCGGGGGCAGCAGCTAGGGGGGCTGCCAGCCCAGAAGCCAGGAGAAGGGTCAATGCGCTCCGCTTGGTCATCAGTTCACCTCTTGAAATGGGGTACACGCAGCAGGACAGGCTTCCGCCAGATCGGCACTACACCGTCCGATCTCTAACTCTCTCTGGCGAGGGCTTGTGCCTGCTACTGAGCCCGACTGGGCTCCTCTGGAATACCTACAGATGCGGCTGTTTTGGGCTCCCGGTTCCGTCAGAGATGCCGAGATCTACAAGCTTGCGCGCACGGCAACCGGGCAACCGGTCGAGCCGTCGCTCTCCCTCCCCGCCACCAACCAATCGTTTACCGAATACGATTCTCGGACCCCACACCCAACCCCGTGGTTCCTCTGGCCCAGAGCTTGGCCCAGAGCTTGGCTTAGAGCTTGGTTCAGAGCTGTTGGAGGAACCGCACGTCGTTATCGAACAACAACCGGATATCGGGTATGCCGTACTTGCCCATCGCGAGTCGTTCGATGCCCATGCCCCACGCAAACCCGGTCCATTCTTCGGGATCGAGGCCGCACGCTTCGAGCACCGCCGGATCGACCATGCCACAGCCCCCAAGCTCGACCCACTTGGGATCCTCGTCGGCGCGCAAACGGATCTTCATGTCAAACTCGGCGGACGGCTCGGTGAACGGGAAGAAGCTGGGCCGAAGCCTGACCTCGGCCTGCTCGCCAAAGTACGCACGCGCGAACTGCAAGAGAGTGGTCTTGAGGTCCACCATCGTAACGCCTCGATCGATGTACAACGCTTCGAGCTGATGGAACATGAACGAGTGCGTCGCGTCAACCGTGTCGGGCCGATACACCCTGCCCGGACTGACGATCTTGATCGGCGGGCTCTTGCCCGCAGCGATCACCTGTTCCATCACACGGATCTGCACGGTCGAGGTCTGACTCCGCAGCATCCTGGGCGTCTGCGTCGTGGCCGGGTCATCCACATAGAAATTGTCGATCGGATCACGCGCGGGGTGTTCGGGCGGGATGTTGAGCTTGACGAAGTTGTGCTCATCGTCTTCGAGTTCGGGGCCTCGGACGACCTGGAACCCGAGCCTGGAGCACACTTCGAGCAGGTCGTCGGTGACCCGCGTGATGATGTGCCGACGACCAACCGTGCGCGATTCGATCACGCCCGGCTCGGTTGGGTCGAGCGCCGGGCCACTACTTGTTGAGGCCCCACCACCGAGCTTCGACTTTTTGTCTGCGAAGGCTGCTTCGAGCGCCTTCTTAGTCTCGTTGGCCTGCTGACCGAACGCCTTGCGTTGATCGGGTGCGACGTCCTTGATCCAACCCATCGCGGCCTTGAGCCGACCCTTGCTCCCGAGAAACCCGACGCGGAACGCTTCGAGTTCATCTGGACTGCTGGCGGCTTCGAGCGCGGCGTTGGCCTCGGTCTGCAACGTTTGGAGCTGGTCGAGCATATCGAGAAACTCTACTCAATCTGCGGGCACTTCACCCGAAGTGGCGATAGAAAACGGTTCGAAAAACAAACAAGGACGGCCGCTTGGCCGCCCCTGGGATCACGTTGCGTGATGGAATCATTGCTGACTGACGGGCTTATTCGCTGTCGGTTGCTTCTGGCGCGGGATCGCTCGCAGCTTCTGCTGCAGGAGCCTTGTTGGCCTTTGAATCCCCGCCCTTGCGGAGCTTGGCAGCATAAGCGGTCCGGCGATCGGCGGTCCGGCGACGGGTGCTGGGCTTGCCACCGATTTCGGGGCCTTCCTCGGCACCGACAAACTGGATCACGCACAGCGGGGTCGCGTCGCCGAGCCTTTTGTACCCGATCTTGACAATGCGGGTGTACCCGCCCTGGCGATCGGCGAAGCGCGGCGCGACGTTCTCGAAGATATGCCGAACGAGCCATGGCGATTTGCGGATCTTGCCGTAGCGGTTGCGTTCAACCTCGGACGATTCAGGCACGTCAAAGAACGCTCCCGCGTCGTCACGCATCTGCTCGACGCGCTGCTTCTCAGCCTCGGTCGGGTCCTTGGGCAGGTACAGCCAGTCGAAGGCCTTGCGGTCGCCCCCGAGCATGGAGATCACTTGCCGACGGGCGTGCAGATCGCCACGCTTGGCCTTGGTAATGATTTTCTCGACCATGGGCTGAACAGCCTTGGCCTTGGGGATGCTCGTAACAACCTGCCCGTGCTGGAGCAAGCTGGCGCTGAGGTTGCGCAGCATTGCTGTCCGGTGCGCGGTGGTTCGTCCGAGCTTAAAGCCTGCTTTGCGATGTCGCATCGTTCCAACTCCTGACCGGTTCGCCCGGTCCGTTTTTTAATCTCGTAACTCAGACGCCAGCGGTCGGCGCTTTGTATCCCTCGGGAAGCTGCATGCCCAGGTTCAACCCGACGTCCTGCAGCTTGCGTTTGATCTCGCGGAGGCTCGTCCGACCGAACGACCGCAGCTTGAGCAGTTCCTGATCCGTGTGGATCACCAGCTCGGCGACCCGGTCGATCCGGGCCGATTCGAGGCAGTTGCCCGCACGCACCGAAAGCTCCAGATCCGAAATCGGCATCGTAAGCTTGCGGATCAGTTCTTCATCGACGCCCGCCGCAGCCGCGGCTTCTTCGCTGACTCGCTGCTGGCCAACATCAAAGAACTGCACAAACGGGTTGAGGTGCTTGCGAAGAATCTTGGCGGCCTCAACGAGTCCCATCTCGGGGGTCACGGTGCCGTCGGTCCAGATCTCCAGCGTGAGCTTGTCGAAGTTCGTCTTCTGGCCGACCCGAGTGTCCTCGACGTTGTAACGAACACGCTGCACGGGCGAGTAGATCGAATCCACATAGATCCGTCCGGCCTCCTGCTCGTCAGCTTGGGCGATGTGCTCAGTAGCAGGCACATATCCCCGGCCCTGGGAGACATCAAACTCGATCTCGATCTCGATCTCTTCGGTGAGCGTCGCGATCACGAGATCCTTGTTGATGACCGTGATGGCGGGATCGCACTCGATCAGATCAGCGGTGACTTCACCCGGTCCACGAGCTGCGAGCTTCATGGTCTTGGGCTCTTCGGAATCGAGTTTGATGACCAGACTCTTGATGTTCAGGATGATGTCGGTGACGTCTTCGAGCACACCCGGAAGCGTGGTAAACTCGTGATCGGCGCCCTTAATCATGACGCTGCGGACCGCGGCGCCTTCGAGCGAGCTGAGCAGGATTCGCCGGAGCGAGTTGCCGATGGTCGTACCGAAACCACGCTCGAAGGGCTCGACCATAAATCGGCCAAACTCCGGGGAAGAATACTTCGGGTCTGTCTCAACCTTGGAGGGCAGTTCCAATCCGCGCCATCTGACTCGAGTCGCCATAGTTCATCCACCATTCGCCAGCGTTGTGCTTCCAAACCGTGTGCCGGATTCGAGTCGCGCCGCCCATCGCTGGCTTAGGACGTGCTCTCTTCTGCTCGACACAACGAACTCTACTGCTCTGCTCTTCTTCCGAGACTGCTCCCGAACCGTGCTCTAGACGCGACGCTTCTTGCGAGGTCGGCACCCGTTATGAGGAACCGGCGTGTGGTCTTCGATCGCGATCACTCGGATCCCGGTTGAAACCAAACCGTTGACCGCGGCTTCGCGGCCGCCGCCGGTGCCCTTGATCCGAATCTCGACCTCGTTGACGCCCATCTTGCGAACCTTCTGGCCGACCTGTTCGCCGGCTCGGGTCGCCGCGAACGGCGTGGCCTTGCGAGCGCCCTTGAACCCGATCGTCCCGGCGGAATCCCACGCGAGGGTTTCGCCGTTCATATCGGTCATGGTGACCATCGTGTTGTTGTTGGTCGCCTTGATGTGGGCGATGCCCCGGCCGACGTTCTTGCGAACTTTCTTCTGCTTTGCCATCTGTCCAAACGCTCCTCTCGGCACCACTCTCCCGCATGCGGGCGGGTGCCTGGCGTGTCTCTTCATATGTACCAGCCCGCGACGATCGGTCGCCGCGAGCACTCGCACCATGCAGCCCGTGCTGCACAGCGTGCTTTATCCCTTGACACCCTTCTTGCCCGCGACGGTCTTCTTACGACCCTTGCGTGTGCGAGCGTTGCAACGTGTGCGTTGGCCGCGTGTGGGCAGCCCCCGACGGTGACGATCCCCGCGGTACGCGCGGATGTCCTTGAGCCGTTGGATGTTCTGGTTGACCTGTCGGCGTAACGCACCTTCGACGATGTAGCCATTGTCGATGATGGAGTTGAGCGCGGCGACGTTCTGCTCAGTGAGGTCGTTGGCCCGGATGTCGGGATCAATCCCGGCCTCTGCAAGGATGTCCTTGGCGAACTTCTCACCGATGCCGTGCACATATTGCAAGGCGTAATGAATCTTCTTTCGGTCTGGAACATCTGTCCCTGCGATACGTGGCACCGGCTCAACTCCCTTCGCTGCTCTCGGGCAATGCCCGTCGAACAGAATGCTTGCTCATCTTCAGCCCATCTTCGGGCTGCCATCTGTCCGGCTTGCGGACTCCTCTGGC
>CAYUVO010000010.1:0-21758 GCA_964448185.1 uncultured Phycisphaeraceae bacterium | reverse complement strand
GCCCTGGACCTGCTTGTGCTTGGGGTCTGCCTTGCAGATCACCCGCACCTTGCCCTTGCGGCGGACAATCTGACAACTCGCACAGATCCGCTTGACACTTGCTCGAACTTTCACGCCACACCTCCATTGAAGCCCACTCGGTAAACACCCCAGCGAGCAAGAATCCTGTCGCTTTCAAGCTGGTAAAGATGATAGGCCGCTGTCAGCCGTATTCTCCAGCCCAATTTTCTGATCCGAAGAGCCCGCCAGAGCACGGCCTCGGCTTGTCTTAGTTGCGGGGGCCTCTGAGTTTTTGGCCGCCGCCGTCCTGACCACCCAAGAATCCCGAATAGTTCCGCATCAGCAACGCCGCCTCGACCCTCTGCAGGAAGTCGAGAGTCACCGAAACCACGATCAACAGCCCTGTGCCGCCCAAGAACTGCGTCACCGAATAATCAATATTGAGCGCACGGTTCACCACCATCGGAATCACCGCGATCAGCGATAAGAACGCTGCACCGACATAGGTCACCCGCTCCATGACGGATTCGAGGTACTCGGCGGTGCGTGGACCGGGCCGAAGCCCCGGGATGAACGACCCGTTATCGCGGAGTTGGCGTGACATCTCCTCGGGGTTGAACTGCACCGTGATCCAGAAGTAGCTAAAGAAGTACACCATGATGATGTAGAGGAAGACATACGGGAACTCGCCCATCCGGAGATTGTCGCTCATCCATGTGAGCGATGAGAGGTACAACCCGGTCGGGTCGGACCCGTTGTTGCGAGCCATGCCGGTGAGCGCCTCGAAGATCACCGAAGGGAAGATCATCAGCGAGCTGGCGAAGATGATCGGCATCACGCCGCCGTGATTGATCCGCAACGGCAGGAAGCTTTTTTGTCCGCCAAAGACGCGCCGACCGCGTGTGTGCTTGGCTTGCTGAATCGGGATTCGTCGCTGGGCCACGGTCATAATGACCGAACCCGCAACCACCAAGATAAACCCGCCCGCGAGCAGGATCACGCTCATCCAGTTCTGCTTGTCGGGGTCGCGCGGATCGAAGTTGTTGATGACCCAACTGATCGCACGAGGCATCGAGCTCAGAATGCCCGCCATGATAATCATGGAGACGCCGTTGCCGATGCCAAAGCGGTCGATCTGTTCACCGAGCCACATCAAGAAGACCGTGCCCGCGGTCAGAGCCGCAACAGCCGTCACCCACCAGATCGGATTAGCCGCCTGGCTCTGGAACACCAGCCCGGACTGTGTAATAAAGCTCAACCAGCCAAAAGCCTGCACAATACACAATGCAACGGTGGTGTACCGCGTCCACTCTTGAATCTTGGTTTGGCCTGAGGGGCCTTCACGTGAGAGGGCTTGGAGCTTTGGTGAAACCGACTTGAGAAGCTGGAAGATAATCGATGCCGTGATATACGGCATGATGCCCAGACCGAAGATCGTGGACTGGCTAAACGAACCGCCGCTGAAGACCGCGACGTATTCCGCGAGCCTGCCCGCTGCCGATCCGCTCTGGGAAGCCTGCGTGAAGTATTCAGACAACCGCTCCTGGTTCACGCCCGGAAGCGGGATCCAGAAGCCGATGCGATAGACCACGAGCATCCCTAACGTGAACAAAATCTTGTTCCGCAGCTCGACGACCTTAAACACATTGACAAGCGTGCTCAGCATCGGTTCAGACTCAGCCCTTCTTCTTGCCGCTTGTGCGACGGAGTTTCTTGGTCAGGTTCTTAGGAGTCAGGTCGTCGCTGTTGCGGTCGATGCCACGCACGCGGTCACGACGGGTACCCGCCTGAACCACGCTGCCGCCCGCAGCGATAATCGCATCGCGTGCCGAGTTCGTCACGCGGCTGACTTTGACGTCGAGCTTGACCGAGAGCTTCCCCGCGTCACCCAGATCGCCCAAGACTTTGACATCCCGGCTCAGGTCACGGACCAGCCCCGCTGCGATCAGGTTCTCGGGGGTCACATCACCACCCTTGGCGAACTGGTCCATCGCGACGATGTCGCGGAGATTGACCACCCAGAACCTGGTCTTGAACTGCACATTGGTAAAGCCGAACTTGGGCATCCGCCGGAAGAACGGCATCTGGCCGCCCTCGAACTGATGGAGCACCGAGTGGCCAGAGCGACTGCCCGCACCCTTGTGACCACGCCCGGCCTGCTTGCCTTGGCCGCTGCCGTGGCCGCGACCAATGCGCTTGCGTGATTTGTACTGACCGGCGATCGCCGTTACATCGTGAATCATCATCGGAACTGCACTCCAGTCGTCGTCAGGCTTCGCCCGCTCAGCTCTTGTTCTGTGTTGTACCGCTGCCCGCAGCGCCAGGACCACCAGCGCCACCTGCGGGCCTCGCTCCGCCCTGTCCACCGCCACCGCGTCCTCGACCGCCCCCGCCGCCGCCGCCGCGTCCACCACCGCGTCCACCACGACCGCCGCGACCACCACGACGCTCTTGGCCGATGGTGTTGACGGGCGCCTGCATGCGTTCGCCTTCAGCGGTCGAAGGCATGAAGCGTTGACCCGCTTCGATCTTCTGCTCGATCGTCGTCGCACCGATCTCGACGCCACGCAGTGACGCGATGAGCTCGGGGGTCCGCAACCGACCCAGTCCTTCGAACACAGCCTTGACCACGTTGAGCGCATTGGTCGAGCCAAAGGACTTGGTCAAGCAATCCGTCAGGCCCGCGAGTTCGAGCACCGTCCGCACTGTCGTTCCCGCGACCACACCCGTACCGGGCGATGCGGGGAGCATGCGGACCTGCGAGGCATTGAATCGGCCCTGGATCTCGTGAGGGATCGTCTTGCCGGACATCGGGATGGAGATCAGCGAGCGTTTGGCCTGCTTCTCTGCCTTCTCGATGGCGGTCGGGACCTCGTTCGACTTGGCGTAGCCAAAGCCGACCTTGCCGTTGTGATCGCCCGCGATCACCAACGCGCCAAAGCTGAACCTGCGTCCACCCTTGACCGTCGCTGCGGTCCGGAAGATCCCAAGAGTCTTGGTCTCGACCTGCGAGCTTTGTTCCATTACATCCGTCATCACATGCCTCTCCGGTTTGGCCCATAGCCAAAAACCGTTCAGAATTCCAATCCGCCCTTGCGCGCTGCCTCAGCCAATGCCTTGATCCGACCGTGGTACAAGAACCCGCCGCGGTCGAAGACCACCTGCGAGATCCCCTTGGCCTTCGCTCGCTCGGCGATCGCAACTCCAATAGCCTCGGCCGCGTCCGAGTTCCCGGTCGCCGATACCGAAACCGCCTTGTCCCGTGTGGACGCGGACACAAGCGTGACGCCCTGCAGATCGTCGATGATCTGGGCATACATGTGGTTGAGCGAACGGTACACCGACAGGCGGGGCCTCGTGGGAGTCCCTATCACCCGTTTGCGGATGCCCGTGCGTCTGCGCCGTCGCCTGAGGTCTTTGCTTTTGTTCTTGTTCATGATGCACCTTGCCCCACGCTTTACGCGCCGGCTTTCTTCCCTTCCTTGCGACGGATGACCTCGTCGGCGTACTTCACACCCTTGCCGTTGTAAGGCTCGGGCGGTCGGCAACTACGAACCATTGCTGCGAACTGACCCACAAGCTGCTTGTCGGGGCCCGCGATCGTGACGTTCTGCTTCTCTGCCGAAACTTTGAGCCCCTCGGGCACCACAAACTCGACCGGGTTGGCATAGCCCACCTGCAGCACGAGCTTGGGACCGGCCATCGAAGCGTTCCAGCCGACGCCCACGACTTCGAGCTTCTTCTCGTAGCCCTTCTCAACACCCTCGACCATGTTCTGCACCAACGCACGAGTCAGGCCCCAATACGCCCGGACCTTGCGATTGGTCATGTTCTTCTGTTCGATATCGAACGCGACCGTCTTGGCGTCGTCGTCCCACGTCGCGTTGACCTCGGGGCGATGCTCATAGCTCAGCGTGCCTTTGGGACCCTCGATGGTCATCAGGCGACCGCTGATGTTGAACTTGACGCCCTTGGGCATCGTCACTGGTTTCTTTCCGATTCTCGACATGCTGCTGTCCTCTACATCCCGGTTGTGGCCGGGGGATTCCAAGCCTCTTTGCTTCGACTAAATTGCTGATTTACACAGTTGCTGCTCGACTCGCTACACGACCGTGCAGAGCAGTTCGCCGCCGACCTTCTCGCTTCGGCACTTGCGATCACTCATCACGCCCTGCGACGTGGAAATGATCCCGATGCCAAGACCCTGCACGGGCCTCGGCAGCCCTTCGACTTTGGTATAGACCCGACGACCAGGCTTGCTGGCGCGTTGGATACTCTGAATAACACGTTCGCCCAAGGGGCCATACCGCAACTGGACGTGAATCAAGCCCTGACGACCATCTTCAACGACATCGAAGCCGTTGATGTAGCCCTCGGATTGAAGCACCCCGGCGATACCACGGTTGACCTTGCTGTTGAGCACGGTGACCTTCTTGGCCCGGTTTCGTACGGCGTTGCGGATGCGTGTCAGCATGTCCGCGATTGGATCACTCATCGTCATGATTCGTTCCTCACCAACTCGCTTTGCGCATGCCCGGGATCTTGCCCTCGAGCGCCAGTTTCCGCAGCATGTTCCGGTTGATCCGGAACTTGCGATACACACTCCGCGAACGGCCGGTCAACTCGCACCGGCGAACCACGCGGCTCTTAAACTTCGGGGGTCTCTTTGCTTTCGCAATCAACGCCTTAGTCGACATGACAGTCCTCTCCCGGCTTAGGCGCCGGCCTTCGCTTCAACTATTTTTGTGAACGGCATCCCCAACGTCTCAAGCACAAACTCGCTCATCGGTTGAGTCGAGTTGCTGAACACCATGTTGATGTTCATCCCGTGCGTGAACGTTTGCTCCGCCATGTTGATTTCCGGGAACACGCCCTGCTCGGTGAGCCCCATCGAATAGTTCCCCTGGCGATCGAACGCTTTGCGGCTCAGGCCGCGAAAGTCCTTCACACGGGGAGTCGTCAGGTTGATCAGGCGATCCAGGAAGTGCCACATCTGATCGCGACGCAACGTCACCTTGAATGCCGTCTCGTAGCCTTCGCGAACCTTGAAGTTCGACACCGACTTCTTCGCACGGATCATCACGGGCTTCTGGCCCGAGATGGTCGTCAGCGTGTGGATCACGGTTTCGCGAACCTTCACCGGGATCTTGGTCCCGTCGAGATGCCGACCCACGTTGACGTTGATCGTGATCTTCTCGAGCTTGGGCATCTGCATCGGGTTGGTCAGGCCGAACTGCTCGGTAAGACCGGGCCGTACGTCCTCATTAAACCGTGCTTGCATCCGTGAAGGCTTCGCCTTCTCAGCGTCGCCACCGTCAGCTTTTTTCTTTTTCTTGGCCATCGTCGGGCTTCCTTCTCACCGCCGTTAGAGCGCTTCTCGAGTTTGGACTGACTTGGTTCGGCTGTCCCAGAACTTCACCGGGATCACCTTGCCGCTACGAGCCGAGACACGCACCTTGGTGCCGTCGTCTCTCACTTGGAACCGCACTCGTGTGGGCTTGCCGTCGTCGAGCAGGCTCACCTTCGAGATGTGCAGCGGGGCTTCTTTGGTCACGATTCCGCCTCGCGGGCTGACCCGTGTGGGCTTCATGTGCTTGGTGCGAAGGTTGACCCCCTGGACCACCACCATGTCCTTGTCGTGCATCACCTGGACCACTTCGCCGGTCTTCCCGCGATGGGACCCTGAAATGATGATGACTGAATCGTGCTTACGAATAGTTTTGGGCATCTCACACCACCTCCGACGCAAGCGAGACAATCTTCATGTAGTTCCGCTCACGCAGCTCGCGAGCAACGGGACCGAAAATGCGTGTGCCCTTGGGCGCGTTCTCGTCCGTGATGAGCACCACAGCACTCGAATCGAACTTCACATACGAGCCGTCGGGACGACGAACCGCTTTGGCGGTCCGCACGATCACCGCTTTGGACTTGTCGCCAGACTTGATGTCCGAGCCGGGCAACGCCTTCTTGATACTCACCATAACACGGTCACCGATCGACGCCGTCTTGCGTGTGAAACCGCCGCGACGAGTCGAGCCGCCGTACACACGGATCACATACGCTATCTTGGCGCCCGAGTTATCCGCGACGACACATCTTGATTCTTGTTGGAGCATTGCTAATCTGCCTTCCTAATGCGAGAGCTTGTGTGCTCAGCTCTCCGCACGGGTCATCACCCGCACCAGACGCCAACTTTTGGTTTTGCTCACCGGCCTACACGGCGCCACTTCGACCGTGTCACCCTTGTGCGAATCATTGCTCTCGTCGTGGACGTGAAGAATGGTCCGGCGCTGGATGTACTTGCCGTACTTCGCGTGCTTGGCCACATACCGCACCACGACCTTACGGGTCTTGTCGCGGCCATCGTTCTCAACGACGCCGATACGAGCGCCCTTGGTCTTGCCCGTATCGTTCTCGGGGATCGTCTGTTCGAGTTTCTGCTTGGTCATGCCTGCTCCGAAGCTGCCTGGGAACCAATCGTCCCGGCATTGATAGTCCTGTGTTCACCCCGCATCAGCTTCTCGCCTCCGCTCGCTCGATCTGCCGACGACGACGCTCGGTCTTCACCCGCGCCACCGCTTTGCGAACCACCGCAAACTGCGAGGTGTCTTGAATCTTCTCGCTCACCGCCTGGTTCCGAAGCGTGAACATCCGATCCCGCAGTTGTTCGAGCACCACGGGGATCTCCTCGTCGTGCAGCTTGCGAACCTCCGCAGAAGTCAGCTTCTTCGCATCCGCGTCTTTCTTTGCCATGGCTTAGACCTCCACCCGGCGGCCGACGAATCGGCAGCGAACAGGCATCTTCATCGCAACACGAGAGAACGCAAGACGAGCCGAGTCTTCGCTCACACCTGCCAGCTCAAAGAGCATCGTCCCGGGACGCACCCGCGCAGCCCAGTAATCCACTTCCGCCTTGCCCTTGCCCATGCGCGTTTCGATCGGCTTCTTGCTGACCGGCTTGTCGGGGAAGATCCGGATAAAGATCTTGCCCTCACGCTTGAGAATCCGCTGTGCCGCGATACGACCGGCTTCGATCACGTTCGACGGCAACCAGCAGCCCTCGAGCGACTGCAAGCCGTAATCACCGAACGCAACGTAGTTCGCCTTGGTCGCCTTGCGGTCACGGACCCTGCGAAACTCTTTGCGATACTTGACTCGCTTGGGGATCTTATAAGGAGGCATCGGTCAGTTCCTTCGATTCAAACCCGCTCAGGGCCCGTTCGCTTCGTTCGTTACTCATCTTCACCAGCGACAGTTCCGACGCTAAAAAGTTCATCCGTTATCCATGCCAGCTATCTCACCCAACTAGTGGCGACCGCGAGCACGCGGAGTCGCACCCGCTGCACGCGGCACTCCACCCTCGGTCTCGGCCAACGCCTTCTGGTACGGACCTTTGTAGATCCAACACTTGCACCCGATCACGCCATACGTCGTGTGTGATTCAGAGAAGCCGTAATCAATGTTCGCTTGAAGACTCGACAGAGGCAACGCACCCAGACGCACATCAAGACGCCGGCTCATCTCAGCACCGCCGAGCCGACCCGACACCGATATCTTCACGCCCTGCGCACCCGCCTGCATCACAGCCTCGGCCTTGTTCTTGAGCACACGCCGGAACGCCATCCGCTTCTTGAGCCCCTCGGCGATGTTGTCCGAGACAAGCTGCGCGTCCATGTCAGGCTGCTTGACTTCCATGATCGAGATCGCAACCTTGCGACCCGTCATGTAGCTCAGTTCCTGCGTGATCCGATCGACCTCGGCGCCCTTGGGACCGATGACCAGACCCGGGCGGGCCGTCTTGATGATGACCTTGAGTTCCTCGCGCGTCCGCTCGATATGGATGTCCGACACCGCAGCGTTCGGGGGCATCTTATTGAGACGCTTGTCGAGATACTGACGGATCTTCTCGTCCTCGACCAACAGCTCGCCGTACAACGCCTTGGGCGCGTACCACCGGCTGCGGTGGGTCTCGGTGATCCCGAGCCGAAATCCGAACGGGTGTACTTTTTGTCCCATTACAGCTGCTCCTCAACACCCAGAGTGATGTGGCTGGTTTGCTTCAAAATCGGGTGAGCGCGGCCGCGATCCTTGGCCTTGAACCGCTTGATCACCGGACCCTCGTCCACCGTGACATTCGAGATCATCAACGTGTTTACATCCGCGTTGGCGACCTGTGCGTCGCTCGATGCCGCGTGCAACACCTTGCGGAAGTTCTCCGCCGCTCGCTGATGAGCAAACCTGAGAATCTGCTCGGCCTCATTGACCGAACGACCTCGGATCATGTTCGCCACAAGACGCGCCTTGCGGGTGCTCCCCCGATGGAACTGAACGCTGCTCTCGAAGCGTGCAATATCACGCACCTCGCAGCCCAACGCCGACGCCAGCCGACGAATATCAGATGCCTTGCAGCAAGGGTTGTCGCGACCGGCCATCCAGTTGCGCACCGCACGCTCGGCCTTGTCGCCATCGAGACCCGTGCGAGCCACAGCCTCGCCGAGATGCTCGGTCGTGAGCCCGGCCGCCTGGGCACGTTGCTTGAGTTGTTCGTTTCGTATCCGCATTGCGAGTATCCCTGCTTAGTCTCAATGACTATCCGAGCATCGGCCGAGCATCAACGATTGCTCTTGATGCCTTCCTTCTTGTTCGTATGACCACGGAACATGCGAGTGGGGCTGAACTCGCCGAGCTTGTGCCCCACCATGTCCTCGGTCACAAACACTTCCAAGAACGCCCGGCCGTTGTGGACACTAAACGTGTGACCCACAAACTCCGGCACGATCGTGCAACGCCGCGACCACGTCTTGATCGGCTTGCGTTCACCGCTCTCGGTCATAGCCATGACCTTGAGGTACACCTTCTCTTCGACGAAGGGGCCTTTTTTTAGACTGCGTCCCATGATCGGTTCCTCCGTGTCGCCTTAGCGAAGCTGTCCATATCGTTTGCTCTTGCGACGACGAATAATCAAATCCTGACTCGGCTTCTTACGATCCCGCGTGCCGCCGCCCTTGGACAGCGTGCCCGACTTGCTCACCGGTGCGCGCCCACCCTTCGAGCGACCCTCGCCACCACCCAACGGGTGAGCATGGTGACTCATCGCCATACCGCGAGTCTTGGGCCGACGACCGAGCAAGCGGTTCGTTCCCGCCTTGCCAATCCGGCGGTGCTGGTGATCCGAGTTGCCCACGACCCCGATGGTGGCCCGGCAATCGCCGTGAATCCGGCGGATCTCGCCGCTGGGAAGCACGAGCGTCACATAGTCGCCTTCACGGTTCGTCAAGCGTGCCGAGCACCCCGCGGATCGGCACATCTGCCCGCCACGTCCGGGGTTCATCTCGATACAGTGGACGCTCAAACCAAGCGGAATATACCGCAACAGCATCGTGTTCCCGACTTCGGGCTCAACGGGCCCCGTCGAAGAACATTCCACTTCGCGGCCAACCGTAAGGTTCTTCGGACACGGGATGTATCGTTTGACACCATCGGCATACTCGATGAGCGCGATGTGGCTCGACCGGTTCGGATCGTACTCGATCGTGGTCACCTTGCCGATGATCCCGTCACGATCACGCCTGCGGAAATCAATCATACGGTACATCCGCTTGACCCCGCCGCCGCGACCACGAACCGTGATCTTGCCGTGGTGGTTGCGACCACCCGTCTTCTTGAGCGGACGCAGCAACGATTTCTCGGGGCGGCTGCGGGTGACCTCTTCATGCAGGTTCACCGAGGCGTTGCGCCTGCCCGGGCTCGTTGGTTTATAGATCCGAATAGCCATCTGAATAACCCTCGTGGTCAGTCTCAGAACGCCGCACCCAGGCGACGCACTCTGTTTAGAACAACTCGATCGTGTCGTCCGGGTGCAACCGGACCAGTGCCTTCTTCGTCACCTTCGGGGAAACTACGCCGTACTTCATCCGGCGGTACGCGCCACGGTGGGTCACCGTGTTTACGTCAACCACCCGCACGCCGTAGAGCTCCTCGATCGCCGCTTTGATCGAAGGCTTGTCCGCACGACGATCCACCACGAACGCATAGCGTCCAGTCGTGTTCATCGCCTCGGTCGTCTTCTCAGTAAGCAACGGCTTCTTGATGATGTACAAAGCGTCCATCATGCCTTCCCTTCTGCCGGGCCGGCTGTCTTCCAGCCGCCCTTGACACTCGGACCGCGATCAGGACGAGCCGCTCTCGCAGGACGTGCCCCGCGACCCTTGCCCATCGGGCTGACTCGCGCCGACTTGTCGGTCTGTGAACTCGGACCGCTCAACCAAGCCTCAAGATCATCTTTGGCGATAATCATGTAGCGGTTGTTGAGCATCTCGTAGCACGTCAACTGATCCGACTTGCAGATCGTCACGTCATCGACGTTACGCGCCGAGAGCTTTGCGTAACGGTTTGAATCGACGCTCTCGTCACCCGCAAGAGCGACCAGCACCGTGCGATCAATCTTCAATGCCGAGATCAGATCGACAAACGCCCGCGTCCTGGGACGATCGAACTCGATCTTGTCGATGACCCGAACCTCGTTATCGATCAACTTGGCCAGCAACGCATTGCGATTGGCCTTGCGACGCATCTTCTTGGGCATCGACCGGCGGAAATCGTCGCCCGTGCGAACACTCGGGAAAGCCCGACCGCCGCCACGAAACTGCGGCACCTTGCGGGTGCCGTGCCGGGCGTTGCCCGTGCCTTTCTGACGATAAATCTTCCGAGTCGAGCCCGCGATCTTCGCGCGGTTCTTCTGCCGGGCAGAGCCCTGGCGAAGGTTCGCGTGATACATCACGAACGCTTGCTTGATAAGGGGCGCATTGATCACGCCGCCCAAGCTCTCTTCATCAATATTGAAGGCGGCGACTTCATCGCCAGCCATGTTGTAGACGGGGACTTTCATGGTCTTCTTTTCCGTCCAGACGCCTTTGGGATCAACGCTGTCGTTTGATCCAGTTCGCTTCGCCTTCGTTCGCCCGCCACCTGTTGCCCGCTGTGCGAGCCCCGCAACGGTGTGTTGCGGTGGGGTCGGGTCGAGTCAGACTCGGCCGTCGAGTGCGATCGGGACCGTCCCGATCGACGTATGCTGTCTTCGCCCGGCCGTATTCATCGAAAGAGCCTCGTGACTCTTCCTCGAACGTTCCGAGCCCCGGAGCAGCGAACAATCGCCCTCACCGGGAACTTACTTCCTCGCGTGCAACCCGCTCGCGATGTGCTTACTTCTTTGCCTTCGTACGGTACAACCGCACCGCAGGACGCAACACAAGAACCGAACCATTCGCACCCGGGACCGGTCCCTTGACCAGCACCAGATTCTTCTCGGGAACCAAACGGATCACGTCGAGGCTGCGAACGGTAATCCGCTCATCGCCCATGTGACCCGCCATTTTCTTGCCCTTCTTGAGGCGGCCCGACTTACCCGCGTTCAAGCCGTGCCCACCAATCGAGCCCGGCGAACGGTGCTTACGCTCCACGCCGTGCGTCGCTTCTAGACCCTTAAACCCGTGACGCTTCATGCCGCCCTGGAAGCCTTTGCCCTTGCTCTGGCCCATGACATCGACGTAGCCGATGCCCTCGAGTTTGTCGATCCCAACCGAATCCCCCACCGTGTAGCTCGACGTGTCATCAACACGGAACTCGCGGTGGTGCCGCTTGGGGCTCGTCCCAGCCTTGTGGTCGTGAGCGATCATCGACATCGTGGACCGACGCGCCTTCACGTTGTCGTACCCGATCTGAACCGCTGAATAGCCGTCCTTCTCAGGGGTCCGAAGCTGCGTGACCACGTTCTCGAACAGCTCGATCACCGTCACCGGGATCGAGGCGTTCGTCTCCGAGAACACCCGAGTCATTCCGATTTTCTTGCCTGCAATCACAAACGACATGGTCCAGCCTCTTCACCGCTTCGTGGCACCCGGCTCGCAAGCCATCGACCAGAGGAAGTCTTCGTTGCCTTGCCCAGATCATCTCCGAGCCTCAGATTCCCAAAACCACAATCTATCCAAACGACAAACCGGCCCGTCCCTCGACGCGCCGGCCTTCTTATCTACGCCTTGATCTTGACAAACACGCCCGCAGGAACCACAAGACGATTCAACGCCTCGACCGTCCTCGCATTGGGCTCAAGAATGTCAATAATCCGTTTATGAGTCCGAATCTCGAACTGCTCGCGGCTCTTCTTATCCACAAACGGACCCCGAAGCACCGTGTACCGCTCAATGCGCGTAGGCAACGGAATCGGACCCTTCACCTTCGCGTTGGTCCGCTTGGCATGGTCGACGATTTCACGAGCAGAAGCATCCAACGCAATATGGTCGTATGCCTCCATCCGGATTCGAATCTTCGCTCCGCTCATGCTCGACGACGCTCCATTCTCTCAAACACTTTCAGCACACTTCGCTGCGACAAAACCCGTCACATAAACCCTGTCACGCACTTTCATGCCCGACCAAGACTCCAACTCGCTGTGCGACGTTGGACGCATCGAACGTCCGCGTGCACACGCTCCAATCGGCTTCAACAGCCCGCGAACCAGCCCCGATCCATCCGGGCCGCCGCTTGTCCGCTCTGGAGCGAGCCCAAGAGCGTAGATCCCTCGCTTGCCGAGTCAAACCACGTCTCCCCCCTTGCACCAACTTTGACCAATATTTTTGCCCGCCCCCCCTCGTACACTCCAGCTCTTTACCCCTCCCAGATGCAAGCCCCACCCCTCCGCCGACCGATGATCTAAAACCAGTCATCTGCCCCATCAGCCCTCTGGAGATCTCGATGCCCTCTCGTCTGCACCCTCGCCTCCTGCTCCTGCTCGCCATCAGCCTCGTCTTCGCACCACCATTCACCGCTACCACCCTCGCACAAGCCTCCACCGCTGTCGTCGAACTCTCCAATCGGCCCATCGTCCGTGAATCCCTCGGCCTGCGCATCTACCTCCCCGTAGGCGCCGAAGCACAAACCTACGAAATCGGCACCCGATCAAGCCTCGCCATCATGCTCCCGCACGGCCTCGGAATCATCAACATCCAGGACACCGCAACTGTCCCCGCGACAACCCTCACCTCCATCTGCGACGGCATCATCAGATCACGACTCGCCATCAAGCCGCCCCGCCAGCTCCCCCGGCCCGGTCAACGCATGGGTCGCGGCGCCCTGCTCGTCCGTCAGCCCAACCTCACCATCACCCAGCAGAGCGGCCCCACCCAGCTCGCCGAGCGCCTCTACCTCGCCCTCGAAGACTCGTCCGCAACCACCATCATGGGCTACACCGTCTTCAAACCCTCGCCCAACCGAGTGCTCACCTTCGAGCTCATCACCGATCCCGCCCACTACACCAAAGCCCGCGAGATGTACGAACTCACCGTCGCCTCGGCCACCATCGGAGACCCCGGAGAGATCGCCGAAACAAGAAGGCTCGGCGTCGAAACCGGTGTCCGCTGGCTCCAGGAAGTCGATCAAGATCGCATCACTAAAGCCGTCCAAGCCATCGGTGAAAAATGGAACTGGCAACGCCTCTACAAGCCCAGCCTCGCAGGCGGCGGCGACGACACAGCCGAAGAAATCGGGTACCGAAGAATCAACGCACGCGTCGGGCGCCGAGGCGATCTCCGCCGGGAATCAAACATGCGCGCCGGCGGCCGCGATAACCAAAGAGGTTACATCCTCCGCATCGAGAGCAGAACCCTCCACAACAGCCTCGTCATCGACAGCTCCGCCGTGTTCTTCCTTTCACTCGACAAAAACGAAGAAACATGGTCCGTCGAAATGGCCATCCGTGATACCAAAACCGGTCAGCTCCAACGCTCCACCGAGTTCGGCATCCGAGAAGGCAACGACCTCACCGTGTCCACCCGTCTTGGCGATCAACCCCTTGTTACTTCCAAGCCCCAAATCAACGGCCCGGGCTACCTCTCACGAGTCGAAGCATTCCTCCTGCCCCTCCTGCTCGTCCAGACTGAAATCGCCACCGACTACCGCTTCTACACGTTCCAATCACAGAGCGGCCGCATCCAGATGCGCGCCGACTCCCTCGAACCACGCGACCACCCAAAGGCCAAGTGGGCCCTCACCACACGCCTCAGCCAAGACACCGAGCCACAAGTCGCACTGCTCGACGCCGAGGGCAAAATGCTCCGAACACAGCTCGACGACGGCAGCCGATGGGAGACCATCGAACTCGCACGACTGGGGCGAATCTGGCGATCCAAACGCCTCCCGATGAACTAAGTTTATCAGCTCGCTCGTGACCGCTCCAAACAAGCTTTCTCACTCACGAGCCCCTCGTGGGAGAGGGTTGTCGTTCACCCCTCCGACGCACAACACGCTTGGCTATTCGTCGAGCCCCGTGGCTTGCTCATCCGCTTAGCCACAGTCCGCCCCATCGCAAACACCAAAGCAACAAGCAAAATACCCGCTGTGATCTGCCCGAACATAGATCCGCCGTGAGCGTGCATCTCAACAAGCGGCGCCAACACCAAGTGATCCGCCAGCAGCCCGTTGAGCGCAAGCCCCGCGGCAAGTGACCCACCCGCGATCACCCCGACATACACCACCGCGCTGCGCACGCCAAAGTCACGGATCACCCAAGCGATCGTCGCAGGGTTCGTCGCCGGTCCCGCGAGTAAGAACACCAACGCAGCGCCGGGTTCAACCCCCGCTACCAACATCGCCAACGCGATAGGCGTCGAAGCTGTCGCACACACATACAGAGGTATCCCGATCACCAACGCGACCAATGACTGCACTACCAACCCACCCATCCCCTGAAGCCCGCTGTTCGCATCACCCGTCGCCCAATCCGTCGGCACCAACACCGTAATCAACGCTGCAAGCCCAAGACCCAAAAGCATCCACCCCGCGAGCGACCCCGGCAGCGTGATCGCTGCAAACCGAACCACCTCCACCAGTTTGCTCACCCATCGAGGCAACGATGGCCGGCTGTCCTCGGGAACCACTCCTCTCGGACCGCTCGATCGGCAACACGACGATGCTTCCACCACTTCCTCTTTGTCCGATCCCCCACAACACCCACCACCGCCTTCACCAACCACCGCCAACGACACCGCCCCGTCCTCAGCAGCTTCCTTCTCGCCCTTGCCTATCCGGTCCAAGCTCAAACCAGTCGCAATCGCAATAGCGATCGCCACCAATGGCCGAGTGATCGCGAACCAAGGCCCGAGCAACCCCCACGTCAACCCCACCGCTGGCACATCCACCTCGGGCGACGCCACCGCAAACGCAGCCGCCGCTCCACGCGAAGCCCCGCTCCGCTTGAGGCCCGCTGCCGTCGGTATCACCGAGCACGAACACAGCGGGATCGGTGCCCCCACCAACGCGCCCGCTGAAGAAATCGCCAACTACGCCCGTCGTCCAGAAACCATCGACGAATACATAGGCCAACGCGATCTCATCGAACGACTCACCATCGCCATCGACGCTGCAAAGATGCGATCCGCTCTCAACGATGCCGCCCCCGAACCACTCGAACACACCCTCCTCCATGGCCCCCCAGGGCTAGGCAAAACAACCCTCGCACACGTCATCGCTCGAGAACTCGGAACCAACCTCTACACCACCAGCGGCCCGGCCCTCGCCCGAGGCACCGACCTCGTGAGTCACCTCAGCCGTCTCCAAATCGGCGACGTGCTCTTCATCGACGAGATCCATCGCCTCCCCACCCCCGTCGAAGAGTTCATCTACCCAGCGATGGAAGATTTCCGCATCGACGTCACCGTCGACGCCGGGCTCCACGCCCGCACCGTTCAGATCCCCTGTAAGCCATTCACGCTCATCGGAGCCACCACCCGTGCGGGACTACTCTCGAGCCCGCTTCGCTCACGCTTCGGGCTCAACCACCACCTCCGCTACTACGACCACGCCGATCTGGGCCACATCCTCAAACGTTCCGCAAGGCTCTTAGGGCTCACGATTGATTCCCCCGAGGCCATCGAAACCATCGCCAAGCGCTCGCGTGGTACGCCCCGCATCGCCAACCGCCTTCTCCGCCGTGTGCGTGACTACGCCCAGGTCAGAGCCGGTGGCATCGTCACCAGCAAAGCCGTCACCGAAGCTCTTGAACTCGAAGGCGTCGATCATCTGGGACTCGACGAGCTCGATCGCAGCTACCTCCGCACCATCGCCACCACCTACAAGGGCGGCCCGGTCGGACTCGAAACCATCGCAGCAACCATGAACGAAGATTCGGGCACCCTCGAAGACGTCGTCGAGCCCTATCTCTTGCAGATCGGGTTCTTGGCACGCACTCGCCGGGGCCGAAGCCTGACCCAAGCCTCCGCCGACCACCTCGGCATCGCGCTGGTCGCACCTTCCCCCACCTCCACCACCGAACCGCCCTTGTTCTAAGAGATCCCATCGAGCCCCGAATCGGAAGCTCGCGGGCGTCGTCTTGCCTCTGACGAGCCGCGACCGTCAGGGAGCGGTCTTTGCTCCGATCATGCCGGGTGCCGTGGAGACTTATTGCCCTCGCTTCACTCAGGCCACCTCGGCGTCCAAGCCCCCGTTTCGAGCCGCGTCAACAACAAGTTCCCCGATGTAAACACCGCCCGCTCGTTCGCCCCGGGCACCACCCCATCGGGCACATGATACAAAATCATCGCGCCCATCCCCGGACTGCCCACAGGCTGGTTCCAGCGATCGTGGCTCGCGCGAGGCCATTCGCCGAGCTCAAGATAGAGCCGCGCCATCCGGCCCGTCTGACGACCCGCCACCCAGAGATCCTCGGGCTGTTCTGTTTGCAACCACTCGATCGCGGCGGGCCATTGCGGATTGATCGGCTTCTGAACCCGCACCGGAAGCGCAGCGAACACCACCGCACCCACCACCAGCACGCCCCACCCCCACGACAACACCCACCGCTCGACCCGACGCACCCAGCCCCAAGGCCACCGCGCGATCCAAAGCCCCGCGAGCACCCCAAGCCCGGGCCATACCGGCAGCGCATAGCGATCCCGCCGATCCGGGAACACGCTGAGCACCACAAGCCATCCCACCACCCACACCAAAGCCCAACGCTCAACCTGCCCGGAGTGAGTCAGCCTCTTGCCACGCATCCAGCACACACACGCCAGCACCGCCCCAACCAACCAAGGCCAATAGCTCGACCCGATCTGCTCCAAATAAAACCACCACGGCTTGGCCCAAGGGCTCCCAGCCGTGAAGCTCCCCGTCGCACGCGAAACGATCTCGGCGCCGAGATACTGGCTCGTAAACACCTCGCCGTGCTCGATCACCATCATCACATGCCAAGGCCCCGCAACTAACGCAGCAACGCCAACCGTTCCCACAAGCCACGCAATCAGACGACCGCTGCGCGCCCACGCCAACCACACCGCGATGAGCACCACCGCGATCAAGCCCATGAACGGCTTGCTCATCAGCGCCAGCCCAAGAGGCACTCCCGCGAGCAGCATCCACCCCCCACCCCCCCACCCCTCCATCCAACCGTTCGCCATTTTTGATCTGCCAACCGACGCCAACGCCTTGGCCACAGCCCACACCGCGAGCATCAAGAACGCCGCCTGCCACAGATCGAGCGATATCTCCCGAGTCCTGCGAAAGAACTCGATCGTCAGCGCCAGCACCACTCCCACGCTCACAGCGCCGTGCCGCGTCACCCCCCCCACTCCCCCTCTGCCCCCTCCCGCTCGATACACCCCGACCGTCGCGATCACACATAACGCCGCTGCGAGCACACTCGGAAGCCGCGCCTGCCAAGCTCCCAGTCCAAACACATGCAGCGAAAGCCCGTGCAACCACAACACCAATGGCGGCTTGTTGAAATACGCAACCCCCGGCTCGGCATACAGCGTCCAGAGCTGGCCCTCACGCCACCCCTGCACACCGATCGCCCCGTACCACGCACCGTCCGTGCGCATCCAATCGCCCTGCCCCAAGTGAGGCAGCGTCACACACATCAACACGATCAAAGGAACCACATACACCCGGACGCGGCACCACCATCGTGCCCATTCCGCAGCTCTGCCCGCATCACTGATTGTCGTCCGGTTCACCGCTTCTCGGCGGGAGTAAGCAAATCGGTCGTCTCCGCCGACAGATACAAAATGCACCCGCAGCTAGGACACCGCGTGAGTTTCCCGCTCAGCAGCGAGATCGCCGACTCCATCGGGATCCCCATCATGCACGACCCGCAGGTGTATTCGTGCCGCTTGCGGTCCGCGACCTCAAGCTCGGCCATCGCGTCTTCGTCGAGCTGATGGACCAACTCGTCGTAGATCGCAAGCACATCCGCGGGCACATCGCCCAGCAGGTTTTTCCGCTGCGCCTTGAGTTCTTCAACCCGATCAGCGATCTCGGTCGACCGCTCGCTGCGCTCACCTTGAGCCACCTCACGCATCTTGTCACGCTCAGCGTGCGCCTTATCAAGCTCCTCAGCCTGACTCATCAGCTCCTCGATCTTCGTGAGCAGCCCCAGCGCATCTTCCTCACGCCGATCACGCTCCGCCTTAAACGTGTTCACCTCCGTGAGAAACGCCTTGTATGCCTTGTTCGTCTGTGCGCTGTTCATCTGCTCGCGATGCTTCTCGATGTGGCCATCGAACTCGGTGATCTCGGATTCGAGATTCCCAGCACTCGCTTTGAGCTGACGGAGTTGGCCCTGGACCGCCTTGATCTGCTCGCTGAGCACCCCAAGCTGATGGGTCTGTTCAGCCAAGAACCGCTCAGCCTTTCGCAACCGACCCTCCAACCCGGAGAGCTGGCGATCGACCTGGAACACACGTAGCAGCTTGGAAGTGACATTCATCGTATAGCAGGCCTCCGAGCGCATCGTTGCGCAGCGTCGTCAAGCATACCCCGCCTATGCGCCCATCGTGGGCTCATCGCCCCACTGATTTATACCAACCTTCCAATACCCCGCCCCAAACGCGAACAAGAGCCAGTCGGTCTGAACCTATGCCACGAACTACGAGAGGAGGCATCAAACACACGAGGCAGTCTGATCAGAGCCGCGGGCGTGAGCACGCGGGAAGCCTCTGCGATCGAGCCCCTCGTGTACGCCAATCCCCTCCGAGCCCCTCGCGCAGCCCAACCACCTTCGAGCCCCTCGCGGGAGCGAGGTGGTTCCTGCTCACCCCGCCAGCTTGAGAAGCCAATACGCCACAGGTACCGCCAACAGCGTCGAATCGAGCACATCAAGCCACCCACCAAAGCCCGGAAGTCCTCTCCCAGAATCTTTGAGCCCCGCGTCCCGTTTGAGCAGGCTCGCTAACAGATCCCCCATCTGGCCCACCAACCCAAGCACCACCCCGATCAATGCCCCCGCGATCGGGGTCAACTCCCCCCCCCTCCCAGAGCCCCACCACTCAGAGTCCCGTTGCCCGTTGCCGTCAGCCACATCGCGCCCAAAGCGCCAACCAAGCCGCTGAATACAAGCCCCCCCGCAAGCCCTTCCCACGTCTTGCCCGGGCTGAGCCACGAGATCAGCTTCGTCCGACCGATGAGCCGACCCGTGAAATATGCCCCGATATCGCAGCCCTTGGTCGTCACCAAGACCCACAACAGCATCCACGCCGGGTGCTCTCGCCTGAGCAACAACACAAACCCGAGCGCCATCCCCAGATATACAAACGCAAGCAACACCGAGCCCGTCGCCGCCACCACCCCCTCGGGTTTCTCGTGCCGCGCGTAGTACATCATCGACCCCACCAGCACCACAATGGCAGCCGTCCCCGCGATCGCCACCGCCTCGACCCCGTGTGACGCCGAAGGCACAAACCCGCACACCACCAAGCCCGTCCAGCCCGCCAACACGGTCAGCACCCGTGACGTCGAGATGCCTTTAGCCCTGTAAATATCGCACAGCTCGATGCACCCCACCACGCTCAGAAATCCAACCACCACCGCCGCGATCACCCCGGGCGGAGCCGACCCGTCCCCAAAGGGCCACGCCGCCCCCTCGATGAGGGCGTCAAGCCAGATCGCCGTGACCAACGCCACGATCAGACCCACCCCAAATATCAGCCTGGTTCGCAGCACTCTTCACTCAGCAGGAGAAAGGGGGGGGAGGGGAGAAGGTGAAACACAAGCAGCCGCCTGAGCATTCAACGCTCCAAAGCGCCGCTCACGCGAAGCGTAGTCGCGGACCGCCTCGTGCAGGTGCTCGATCCCGAAGTCGGGCCACAGCACGGGCGTCACATGGATCTCCGCATAGCTCAACTGCCACAACAAGTAGTTGCTCAATCGCTTCTCGCCCGCTGTCCGAATCAACAAATCCGGGTCGGGAATCCCCGCCGTGTACAGCTCCGATTCGACCGCCTCGACCCCGATCGAATCAGGATCAAGCTCGCCTTTGGCCACCTTGGCAGCCAATGCCTGGCAGGCGTCGGCGATCTCCTGACGCGAGCCATAGTTCATCGCGATGCACAGCATCGGGCCCGTGCAACCGCTCGTCGCCGATTCAAGATTCTCGACCGCTTCGCGGACCTCCACGGGCAGCTCACGGGTCCGGCCGATCAGCCGAAATCGCATGTTCTCCGCGACCATCGCGTCGAGCTCCCCCTCCATATACAGCACCGCCATCCCCATCAGCGCGTCGATCTCTTCCGTCGGCCGGTTCCAGTTCTCGGTGCTAAACGAGTACAGCGTGAGCACCTCGACCCCGAGCCTGCCGCACTCCTCGATCGTCGTCCGCACCGCCGCCGCCCCGTTGCGATGCCCGAACAGCCTCGGGAACCCACGCTGCTGAGCCCAGCGTCCGTTGCCGTCCATGATGACCGCGATATGCCGAGGAATCCGCGCCGGATGCACATCGGGCAGCCGCCCGACCGGGTCCGCCTTCGGATGGATCTTCCGGAGCCGAGCGACCGCTTGCTCGATCGACTCCCCCCCCCCTCCCTGGCTGGCCTTGTCTGCGTCATCCACCTGTCCATCGCTCATCGGATTTCCTCTCGTTTCGCTCATCGCACCCACTCTATCACAGCACCATCGTCTGACTCCGGTCGGGACCCACACTCACAAGCCCTAGCGGCGCCCCCGCAGCCTCCACGATCCGGTCCAGATACGCCCGAGCAGCCTTGGGCAACTCCTCAAGCGACCTCGCACCCGTCAAGTCCCCCGTAATCGGCTCCATCTCCTCATACACCGGCACTACGCGCTCAAGCATGGCACCATCTGGCGGAAACCGATCCGTCCGCTCGCCATCAATCTCGTACGCTGCGCACACCCGCAGCGGTTCGACGCTCGCCAGCACATCGAGCAGCATCACCGCAAGCTCGTTCACCCCATTGATCATCCCCGAGTACCGAAGCGCGACAAGATCGAGCCACCCGCACCGCCGCGCTCTGCCCGTCGTCGTCCCATACTCGCGTCCCCGCTCACGAATCAGCTCGCCCGTCGCATCGTGAAGTTCAGTAGGCATCGGCCCAAGACCCACCCGCGTGCTGTACGCCTTGACCACCCCCACCACTCGCCCGATCCTCGACCCCGGCACGCCCGTACCCATCGGAATCCCCAACACCGAACTCCCCGACGAAGTGACATACGGATACGTCCCGTGGTCCACGTCCAACAGCGTCGCGTTGCCGCCCTCGAACAATACGTCCTTGCCCGCTCGCAGCATGCCGTGAAGCAAATACGTCGTGTCATCCATGTGCGCACGAAGCCGCACACCCACTTGCGCAAGCTGATCGGCGACCGCTTCCACCGGCTCGGCGGTGTCGAGAGCTGCCTCGAACCGGCGCGCTAGTTCGAGCTTGGCTGCGATGCGATCTCGATCGAGCAAGTCCCCCACGCGGGTCGCTGGCGAC
>CAYUVO010000009.1:1671-48058 GCA_964448185.1 uncultured Phycisphaeraceae bacterium | reverse complement strand
GTCGGCAAAGCATTCTTTGTCTACTTCCCGGCGCTCAACCGCGATCGCGGCTTCCCGATCCCCGCCTTTTGCAGGCTGCGCTGGATCTGGTAGAGGTCGGTGACGGTGGAGATGGTGCGACCCCCGCCCCCTCACTGACCAATCCCGCCATCCCCTCGTCTCCTCCATCCCCTATCCTGAGCGTGCATGAACCCCACTGCTCTTTTGCTTGCGCCCGATGTCCTCGATCTGATCGAGAGCCGACGCTTCGCCGACTTGCGAGAAGCGCTCGAGGTGCTCGCGCCCGCTGACCTGGCGGATCTGATCGGGCATATGGAGCTTGAACCCGCGGTGGTGGTGTTTCGGCTGCTCTATCGAGACACGGCGGCCGACACGCTGGCCGATCTTGATTCCGAACGCCAACAGAAGCTCATCGATGCGTTAGGCGATGCCCGGGCGGTTCGGCTCCTCGAAGAAATGGACCCCGACGACCGGGCAGCCCTGTTCGACGAACTCCCCGCGCAGGTCGCCTCGCGCCTCATCAATCGGCTCAGCCCCGAGAACCGCAGGATCACGCAGTCGATCCTCAACTATCCCGAAGAATCCGTGGGTCGATTGGCCACGCCCGATTATGTGCGGGTGCGCCCCGAGCGAACGGTTGCTCAGGCAATGGCGCACATCCGTCAATACGGGCGCGACGCGGAAACCGTGCACTGGATCTTCGTTGTTGATGAGCAAGGCAAGCTGATCGACGACCTGCATATCCGGGCGCTGCTGCTCGCCGACCCGGAGCAGAGCATCGAGTCGATCATGGATCGTCGATTTATTGCGCTCGAGGCCTCCGACGATCAGGAGGAAGCGGTCAAGCTCATGGCGCACTACGACCGCACCGCGCTGCCCGTGCTCGATACGCGGGGTCACCTCATCGGGATCGTGACCGCCGACGACATCGCCGATGTTGCCGAGCAGGAAGCCACCGAAGACGTCCACAAGCTCGGCGGCCTCGAAGCCCTCGACGACCCGTACCTGAGCACTCACTTCTTGCAGATGGTCCGCAAGCGGGGCGTGTGGCTCGCGACGCTGCTGCTGTTGCAGATCGCGACGATCGCGGTGATGAGTGTGTTCGAGCAACAGCTCGAGCGTGCGATGTATTTGATGTTGTTTGTGCCGTTGATTATTTCGAGTGGCGGCAACACCGGGACGCAGGCTGCGAGCCTGCTCACTCGTGCCCTTGCGCTCGACGAGGTGAGTCCGATGGACTGGCTTCGGATCGCGCGCAAGGAACTGCTCACCGGGCTGATGCTTGGGTCGGTGCTTGGTGTGCTCGGCGTGGGCGTCGCGGTGCTGCTCGATGCGATCGGGATGGTCGATACGCCAAGCCCGCTGCTCGTGGGAATTGTCGTGGGCAGTTCGGTCGTTGGGATCGTGATCTGGGGGACGATTATTGGGTCGATGCTGCCGTTGCTGCTCAAGCGGCTCGGGCTTGATCCCGCGACGAGTTCAGCGCCGTTGGTGGCGACGCTGATGGACGTGTCGGGATTAGCGATTTACTTTGCGGTAGCGTTGGTGCTGCTGCGTGAGCATCTCGGATAGCGATTTCGCCGACTGCTACCCCACGCTCCCGCGTGGGGCTCGTTTCTGACGAGGCTACTTTCTCCGCGACAAAGAGAGAATCCAGCTTAGTCGTTGTCATTCCCGAAGCGTTCGTTGATCCACGCAGCGATCTTCGCCATCACGGCTTCGTCCATCGTGACTGTGCTCGTAGCGTACTCGTCAACGAGTCCGGTTTTCGCTGGCTGGAACAAGTGGTTGAGTCCTTCGATGACCTCGATCGTCGCGTCGGGGTTGTCTTTGAGCGCGTCGCGGGTGGGTTGTTCGTTCTGGCTGGGAAGCACCTGCACGTCGAGCTCGGCGAACAACGCGAGCACCGGCTCGTTGACCTGGGCGAGTGGAACCGCGGGATCAAAGCTCACAAAGTGCTTAAGCCACGGATCGTTGAGCTGCTCGATCATCGCGTCGATGACGCCTTGCTGGAACTGTTCGGGCATGTCGGAGCGTTGGGCTTTGACGATGCGGGCGACGACTTCATTGAGCTGTTCTTCGGTGCCATCAGCGCCGATCGCCTCGAACAATGCGAGATTGTTGACGCGGGTGGCCTCGGTTTTTTCTTCGTCCTGTCCCGAACGCCGCCCCATCTCGGCGGACTGCTCAGCGATCACCTTGCCCCCGGGCACGGATGGACCAGCGAGCAGCACGAGAAACGCGACGCCGTCGTTTTTATCTTCACCCGCTGCAACCATTGGCGCGATAATTCCGCCCTCGCTGTGCCCGAGGAGTCCGATCTTTGCAGCGTCGATGGAATCTTGGGCCGCGAGCCACTCGATGGATGCCCGGGCATCATCGGCGCGCTGGGCCATCGTCGAGCCGGTAAACGTGCCGCCCGAGAGCCCGGTGCCCCGGTCATCGCACCGCAGCACCGCGATGCCCGCTTTGGTGAGCCGATCCGACAGCACCAAGAACGGCTTGTGCCCCATCAGGCTCTCGTCGCGGTCCTGGGGACCAGAGCCGCTGAGCAGGATCACCGCCGGATACGGCCCATCGCCAAATTTTTCTGTGTTGGGCAACGTCAGCGTCCCAGCAAGCTCGTGCGCCAGCTCGCTGTCCATCATCACCTGGACGTTGATGTCCTCGCTGCGATAGGCAAGAGGCCAGCTTGGTTCCTGAGACTTCCCGATCTTCGCCATCTCTGCGGTGCGTTTGAGATTGACGATAAACGAGCCCGGACCCTGAACGACCGAACCCGTGAGATCGCCATCGGCTTCGGCCAGCTCAAACTTGGGCTGCGACTCGACGGGGATGCCGGCGATGTCCGATCGGAAGCTCAGCTTGTTCTCATCCCATTTGATTTCCGCGAGCGCGCCACGATGAATGCCCTGATCGGGGATGTCGATGGTCCCGACCCAGTCTTCGCCTTGGAGCTGGAGTTTGATGGTCAGGCCGCTCTCGCCGGTGGGCAATGTCACGGCCCCCTCCCAAGTCTGACCTTGAGCGGCTGTGGTCACAAGGCATGTTCCGAGAACCATTCCCGCCACTCGGCTGAGATGTGTGGCGACCGATGAACGACGATTGATCTTGCGCTGCATGCTGCTCTCCCGACAACAGGCCGCCATCGCAGCCTCATGAAGTGTTAGACGTGATGGATGCTTTATCGAATCCGAAGAGATACCGCCATGAGGGTTTCTCGCTGCAAGACGGCTTTATGCGGGCTGGGTAGTGGTCGAGAGCCCCCGCAGGCTCGCAGCTCGGCGCGATCTGGCTTGACGCTGAGCTTCGGATGCCTTGGCCACCGATTCGGCCTCGGTGAAGTCCTCCCCGAACCGGAAGAGCCGAAAGCTGTTCCCCAGCACAAAGATCTCGCCCGCGAAGTGATACAACGCCGCTGCGGGCACCGCAAGGTTGCCCGTCGCTGCAAGGAACAATCCCACCAGCACAATCACGATCGAGACCGCGATATTCTGTGCCACGATCGCCCGCGTCTTCCGCGAGAGCTCGATCAAGAACGGGATCCGGTTGAGTTCGTCGGTCATCAGTGCGATGCCCGCCGAGTTGGCAGCGATGTCCGAGCCCGAGAGCCCCATCGCCACACCCACGTCTGCTTCGGCGAGTGAAGGGCCGTCGTTGATCCCGTCGCCCACCATCATCGTCTTGAAGCCCTGCGCACGAAGCTGACGGATCTGCTCGTGCTTCTCTTCGGGCAAACACTCGGCCTCGACCGCGTCGGCGCCAATGACCCGACCCACACGCTCGGCGACACTCAGGCGGTCGCCCGTGAAGATCGCGACCATGCGGATGCCAAGCTCACGCAAACGCGAAACAATCTCGGCGGTGTGCGGCTTGACTTTGTCCTCAAGACCCACTGCACCCAGATAGCGATCGCCCAGCATCACATGCACGCCGGACATCCCCTCGATGCGCTGCTCGACGTCCTCGACCGAAGACTTGATCGAAGGTGAAAGCTCGACGAGCCAGCTCGCGCGGCCCACCCACACTTCGCCCTTGGCGGTCTTGGCACGAACGCCCCGGCCATGGACTTCTTCATAATCTTCAGCTTCGGCTGGGGTGATTCTCGCTTGCTCGGCGGTCCGCAAAATCGAAGCGGCCAGCGGGTGATTCGAGTGCTGGTCGCCGTCGGCAGCCGCCTGCAACAGTTCGACGCCTTCGACGCCCTGAGCCGGTGCCAGCTTGGAGACCTCAAACCTGCCTGTGGTGATCGTGCCCGTCTTATCCATCACGACCGCGTCGATGCTTGCGACGGCTTCAAGATGCTTCGAGTCCTTGATGAGCACCCCGAGCCGCGCTGATGAAGCAAACGCGGCGACCATCGCCGACGGGCTCGCCAGCAGCAACGACGCCGGGCAGCACACGACCAGCACCGTGATCGCAACATCCGTAGCGCGCGCGCGGCTGAGTTCATCGTCCGACTGGCTCATGACGAACCACGTCACCGCAGCCACCGACAACGCGACGGGCACAAAGAACTTGGCCACCTGCTCGATCATCGCTTGACGGCTCGTTCGGCTCCCCTCGGCCTCGCGGATCAACTGGCTCACGCGACCGATCGTGGTCTGCTCGCCGATGAGCGTCGTCCGCAGCTCGATGGTGCCTGTCAGGTTCGTTGTGCCGGCGTACACCTCCGACTCGCCCTGCACCTCGACCGGGGCAGCTTCACCCGTGAGCGAGGCCTGGTTGATCATGGATCGGCCCTTGACGATCACGCCGTCAACCGGCAGGTTCTCACCCGCCCGCACACGCACCACGTCGCCGACGGCGATCTCCGCAAGTCCAACGATCGTCTCGCTGCCATCGGGTCCGAGCCTGCGGGCTTGATCGGGCGTGAGCTGTACGAGTTCTTCGATCGCTCGCTGTGCGCCGAAAGCGGTTCGGCGGAGCACCGCGTCGGCGACCAACAGAATAAACGCGAGCCAGCCCGCGGTTTCGTAGCTCTGGTTGGCGACCGCAGCAGCGATGGCCATGAACGCCAGCGTCGAGCTCGAGAATCGGCCCGTCATGAGCTCTTTGAACGCGGTCCGCGCCATCGGGAAGGCCAGCATCAGCGCGGCGGCCATTGCGGGGATCTGTGTGACGAGTTCATTGGCAACCCCGAGCCAGTCGCCGAGGCGAGTCGCGATCAGCAGCATCCCGCCTACGAGGTAGAGCACGATGCTGCGTTCGCTCATCTCTTCTTCGTGATGCGAGCAGCACACCACGGTGCCCAGTTCGAGATCGTCGTCGTGCGTGTGCTGTGCTACCGCTTGGGCCATGAGTTCCGGCTCCTGATGATCTGTTCGAGGTTCAGCTTGCGAACCCATGATAGGACTCTACCCATAGCTGCCCACCCCATCCCCCCACTCCCTGAGATGGGTCGATCAGCGGTCTACGCTTGGCTGAGCTGGGTTGTTCGCCCCGCGCCCCGCTTTCTCCTCCCGATCCTGCCACCCGCCATTCGCCATGACCAGCACCAACCCTCAATCTGCTCAGCCGATCAACGTCACCGTCCTTGGGCTGGGCCAGATGGGGCTTGTGTGTGCAGCATGCCTGCTGGAGAGCGCAAACTCTGCCCCCCCCAACCGCGTCAGGCTCTGGGGACATTCCACCGATGACGCTGTGGAGCTGGCCCAGACTCGGACATCGTCTCGTTTACCAGGGTTTTCCCTTGCAAATGAGGCTCGCGTGTGTCTGGAGCCCGGCGAGGCTTTGCGCGACGCCGACGTGATCGTCTCCGCGATCCCGGTGCAGTTCACCCGGGCTGCCTGGGAGGCACTCCGCGAGCACGTCCCGGCCAAGGCTGGGGTTGTTTCTGTATCCAAGGGCATCGAGACCTCGACGCTGCTGAGGCCCACCCAGATCATCGCTGCTGCCCTCGCCGACGACCCCGATACCAAGCCCCGCCCCATCGGGACGCTCAGCGGGCCGACCATCGCTACCGAACTCGCCCGGGGATTGCCCGCGACGATGACCGCTGCCAGCGACGACCGGGACTTTGCCAGCCAACTCCAGCAGTTGTTCTCGACGAGCTGGCTTCGGGTGTATACCCACGATGACCTGCTGGGCGTCGAGCTCGCGGGGGCGACCAAGAATGTGATCGCGATCGCTGCGGGCATCATCGACGGGCTCAACGCCGGGTTCAACGCCAAGAGCGCTCTGCTCGCCCGAGGGCTTGCTGAGATCACCCGTTTGGGCACCGCGATGGGTGCCAAGAGCGATACGTTCTTTGGCATCGCGGGCGTGGGCGATCTGGCGACGACCTGCTTTAGCCCCGAGGGCCGAAACCGGTCCTGTGGCGAAGCTCTGGGCAAAGGCATCGCTCTCGAAGACCATCTTCGTTCGACCACCTCGGTCGTTGAAGGCGTCGAGACCACCCGCGGCGTCGTCGAGCTTGCCCGCAAGTATCGTGTCGAGATGCCGATCACCGAGGCGGTGCATGACGTGTTGTTCGAGGGGCTCGATCCGATTGCTGCGATTGGGCGATTGATGAGCCGCCAGCTCCGCGACGAGCATGTGGGGTAGCTCCCTACGCAATGCCCGAACCGGTACGCTCGTGGCATGCGCACATGTGTAGCCATTGTCGTTTTGGTATTGACCTGTTGGTGCATCAGCCCCGCATGCTCACAACCCGAGCAAACACAGCAGCCTGGACCACCCACGGGCGAGTTCGAGGCGATGATCCTCGAACGGGCTCGCCAAGCCGAGATTCTTGAGCATCCCGAGGGGCTCGCGCGGCTGATGGGCGTCATCGCCACGACGTTTGATCGCTACCCGGACATGATGCCGCTGTCGGCGGTTGTTGATGCGCTGAGCCATCCGTTGTCGATCGACGCGGTTGAGGCGGTGTTGTTTGAACGTGTGCTTGCGCTCTCTGCCGCTTCGAGCACCGACGAAGCCGGGGCGCTCGACAAGTTGATCCGTCACGCGCTCGATCTGCCGACGGGGCTGCCGGATGCAGACGCATCGAGCTACCCGACCGAGTTCCAAGATGACCTGCTCTCGCTCGTCGCCCACCAACGCACAACGTGGCGGCTCGACGCTGAGCGAGATCAAGCCATGATCGAAGCGATCGTTGCGACTCGCACCACGACTGATGCCCACCTGCGCCGAGTGCTCGATGAGCTCAACAAGTTTCTTGATTCGCCCGTGGGCAGGGCAGATATCGAGGCGTTGCTCGCTGCGGGATTTCCTGTCGCTGATGTCGAACTCGTCAAGCGTGCAGCGACGGGCGAAGTGCAAGGCGCATTGATGCTGGGGGATTCCACACTGCTGGTAATAGGCACCGATGCAGACAACACCTACGACATGAGCCTGATCGATCACATCATCGACACGGGCGGCGACGACACCTACTGGGCCAAGACCGCAGCAGCCCAATCGGGCTCGTGGGACGAATGCGCCACGATGTTCATCGACCAAGACGGCCAGGACCGCTACGCCCCGGCTGGTCGCGACTCGCTGGGGCGATCGGGCATCGACACCTATCACTACGACCGCGACAAGGTGCTTTCATTCAGCTTCTTTCTCGACGCGGACGGGGCACACGATGCCTACCCGCCGAGGCGAACGAATAACACACCGGGTTCTTCTAACATCGCCCAAGCGACGGGCCAAGAAAACGCTGACGAACCGGCGAAATCGACCCGGTTCGGGATCTTCATCGACGAATAGCCCTTGACCGGTCTCTTGCGACCACGCGGCTGGCGCCTTGCCGATGGCTCTCTGAGACTATTTCTAGCATGAACTCGGACGATGCTGAACTTACGTCGTGCACCGGCCGATAGCCCATGCACCACCGGCGGCCTTCGGACGGATAAACCGCCACCGACCGGTCGGACCATGCGCTCGCGCGCCCTCAAGATCAGGGAGTCTCGACTATGACCACGTTTATCCCCCAGTTCAACAATCAGTTCAACAACCAGTTTGCGAACCAGTTCGCCAACGGCTTCAACACGGGCTTTACTCCCGGCTTTGACAGCACCTTCAACACGCCGTTTGGCTTCAGCAACGGTTTCAACACAGGCTGGAACAACACCGGCTTCAACACGCCCTTTACCGGCTCGTCCAACAACCAGTTCGCCGCCCCCTTCTCCAGTCCCTTCGCCAGCCAGTTCTCAAACCAGTTCCCGGGCTTTAGCCCGACCAACTGGAACTCCAACTTTGGTTCAGGCTTCAACTCCGGCTTCAACAGCAACTTTACGAACGGCTTCAGCACTCCCGGTTTCAACACCGGGTTCAACACCACCAGCTTCAACACCGGCTGGAGCAACTCGGTCAACACTCCCTTCGCCACTCAGTTCCCGGGCTTTAGCCCCGTCAACTGGAACACCAACTTCGGCACTGGGTTCAACTCGGGCTTCAACACTCCCGGTTTCAGCACCCCCGGTTTCAACACCGGCTTCAACACGCCCTTCGGCTTCAGCAACGGGTTCAACACCCCGGGTTTCAACACGGGCTGGAACTCGCCCGCAAGCACCTTTAGCCCTGTGAACATCCCGACTGCTGGTGTCCCCACCAACACCGTCCAGGCTGCCCCCGGCACCCAGATGCCCTCGAACTACCCGTTCGTGGCCTACGCCTTCAACCCCTACTTCGGGATCAACACTCCCGTGACCGGGACCGAGACCCAGAACGTGCAGGCTGCCTGATACGCTTCTGATTGACATTTCAAGTCTCCGCACCGCGGGGCAGCCGTCCGTTTATCCGGGTCGCTGCCCCGCGATGCTGCGCGCATGGTTTCTGTATCATGGGTCCAGTTCAATTCTGACCCCCACGAGAACCCGCCATGCACATCACGTTCCTCGGCCAATCCGCGTTCCTGCTCGCCACCGATTCGCACCGAGTGCTGATCGACCCGTTCCTCACCAACAACCCTCTCGCGCCGAGCACACCTGGCTTATGCGCACACGACATCGACCCCACGCACATCGTCGTGACCCACGGCCACGACGACCATCTGGGCGACACCATCGACATCGCCAAACGCACCGAAGCCACCGTCTTCGCGGCGTACGAGCTGTGCAACTATCTCGAAGAACAAGGCGTCAAGGACCTCGAAATCGGTTGCGTCGGCGGCACCATCAAGACCGATTTCGGGTTTGTTGCGCTCACACAGGCGGTGCATTCTTCGAGCTTTGGGGGCCGATACATGGGCCCGGCGTGCGGCGCCATCGTCCACATGAACGACCGCACGGTCTATCACGCGGGCGATACCGCGCTGTTTAGCGACATGGCTCTGATCGGCGAGCTGTATCAGCCGCACGTTGCGATTGTGCCGATCGGGGATCGGTTTACGATGGGCCCCGAGCATGCGTCGCGGGCAGCGGACCTTATCAAGCCCTCGGTGTGCGCGATCCCTTGTCACTACAACACCTGGCCCCCGATCGAGGTAGACCCTACGCGGTTCGCGCCGGCATCGGTTGCGGTCAAACTGCTCAATCCCGGTGACTCCCACACGATCTAAAGCCCGGGCTCATTCGCCCCTATCCTGATCGTGTGCGTTTTACCTTCCTCGGCACCGGTACATCGGCGGGCGTCCCGTGTCTCGGGTGCGACTGCGACACCTGCACTTCGACCGATCCCAAGGACAACCGGACCCGCACGAGTGCCATGATCGAGTGGACCGACGCCACCGGCCAAGAGCGAGTGGTGCTCATTGACGCCGGGCCTGATCTGCGACAACAAGCACTCCGGCATCACCTCCGCCGCGTGGACGCCATTCTCTTTACCCATAACCACGTCGATCACACGTTCGGCCTCGACGAGATCCGCCGATTCAACATCCTGATGGATGCTCCGATTGATCTCTATGCCGAGGCGCACACGCTCAAGCACCTGCGCCGGGTGTATACGCACATCTTTGATCGTGCCTCAAATGTTCAGGACTCGTTCGTAGCCACGGTCATCGCCCACGAACTCGACGCCTCGCGTGATCTTGTGCTCTGGGGCATGCGGTTTACGCCCATCCGCTTTCTCCATGGCCGATTGCCCGTGCTGGGATACCGCATCGAGCCCGAGCCCCCCACCCCCGCACCCACTCCCGATCCCAATACCAATCCCTCATCGGACTCTTCATGGTGGCCTTTAGCGTACTGCACCGACGTCTCGGCCATCCCGCCCGAGAGTTGGCCAAAGCTCACCGGGCTCCAAACTCTCGTGCTCGACGCCCTTCGGCGTCGCAAGCATCCGACCCATTTCACGCTGGGCAAGGCGGTCAGCGTGGCTCATGAGGTGGCGGCGACCCGGACGTTCTTCGTCCACATGGCCCACGACCTGCCCCACGAGGCCACGATGGCGGATCTACCCGAGACCATGGCTCTAGCCCACGACGGGCTGAGTCTGGGCGAGCAGGCGTCATCCTCAGCCTTGGGCGAGGCGTAGCCCGGGGCCTGTAAGCGTTCCTACACTGTTCGCCCTATGGGTAAGACACGCGAAATCAAGAAGCGGATCAAGGCTGTCGGCAACATCAAGCGGATCACCCGCACGATGCAGATGATCGCCACCGCCAAGTACTCCGCTGCCCTCCAGCGAGCGGTCGACGGCCGGGGCTATTCCGAGGCGATCTTCGATCTCGTCGCCGAGATGGCAGCCTCCGCGTCTGAGGTCTCGCACCCCCTCTTGGCTTCGGGCGCTGATGGTGCCAAACCCCTCACGCTGGTCATCACGTCCGACCGCGGCCTTTGCGGCCCGTTCAACAGCTCGGTCATCCGTACCGCTCTCAAGCACTTCCAGGACGATGCGAACAACGCTGAGGGCCGCGTCGAGGTCGTCGGCAAGAAGGGTGCCAACGCCCTGAAGTTCAACGGCGTCGAAGCCACCGTCCACCACGTCCACTTCACCGACAAGCCTCGCTACGAGGACGTCGAGAAGCTGGCGCAGGAATACATCGATCTGTTTATCTCGGGCCAGATCAGCAGCGTGAACATCATCTCGACGAAGTTCATCTCCGCTGGGCGGCAGTTCCCGCAGGTGCTCCAGTTGCTCCCGTTTGATGCGCCGATGGAGACCCCCACCGGGGAATCGGCCAAGGGCACCAAGGCGGACTACGAGTTCAGCCCGTCTGCCAACGAGTTGCTCGACGAGTTGCTCCCGGCTGCGGTCAAGGTCACGCTCTTTCAGTGCTTCAACGACGCGGTGGTTTCGGAGCACGTCTCCCGAATGATCGCGATGAAAGCTGCAACGGACAACGCGGGCAAGATGGGCAAGGACCTGTCTCGCGTGTTCAACCGCGCACGTCAGGCCCAGATCACGACTGAGCTCACCGAGATCATCTCGGGTGCTGCAGCCCTCGAATAGTCTCACATTCACATCGCGTTTGGTGCCGTGGAGACATCGCTTCGATTTCTCCACGATGCTGGGTCCGTTTCCTCAGAACTGGCTCGCGGTAAAGCTCGACCCTACTTGGTCGCGGTCCCACAGGTGTGCCGGGCCACGCTTGCTCTCGTACCACTCCCAGATCTCGAACCAGTAGCTGCGAAAGCGGTGCTCGCCGAACTGCGCGTAGTGCTTCTCAAGCCGCTTGAGAGTCGCCCGATCGGTTCCCGTCATGCCGAGGACGGTCTTGCCGTGACGCACCGATTCGGTGTCGAGCGCCAACCTCGAATACCGCCCGAGCAACTGCATGATGTTCCCCGCGGCATAAGGACCGATCCCCGGCAACGTCAGCAAGAACGCAAACGCATCGTCGTCTGAAGTATCGGGCGATTCAAGCCACGCCTCGTTGATCGCGCCTTTGACGAACAGCTTGGCAAGATCTACCAGCCGTTGATCGCGGTAGCCCACGCGGCACCTCGCCCGCAGCGTGCCCGCTCGCGTGCGTGCGATGCGTTTGGCGGTCGGGAAGCTATAGAGCCCTGAGGCGCTGCGCCGCCCGCACACCTCGCACAGCCGACGGTTCATGTTGATCGTGCTGGGCCACGCGACGTTGCAGCTCGTCACGGTCTTGACCACGTCCTCGAAGAGTGTGGGCGACCGCATGAGCCGCGCACGTCCGCTGCGTTTCCACCGGGGATCTACCTTGTGAAACGCGCGAACATCAGCCTTCGTTTCATCGAGCCGGAGCATCCGCGAGAGTTGTGCGCGCGCCGTGGATTGTTCGGTTCGGCTCAATCGACGATCAAATCGAATGCGCAGATCCGACCCGTTCTTCTCGTTTGGTTGAGTGACTTTGCAGCCCGCTGGGCCGTCGTCGAGATGCAGGCACGTCACCTGTGCTTGTTCGTTGACGAGCCAGTGATGCGGTGCGAGCAGGAAGTAGCCGTAGGAGCAGACGTCGCGGGCGAGGCGAAAGTCCTCGGGCACCTTCACCGCGAGGGTAGATCCAGATCTCGTGGTTCCAGATCCAAACGGGGTGGCTCTCGAAGTTGCCATCGGTGGTTACGCCGACCTCAGCCGTCCGTATGCAAAGGCGTACGAGATCAGGTTTGCGCACAGCCGATCGGACATCAGCGCGAACCTGGGGTAGTGCTCTTGTGCTTGGGCCGCGAGAGATTCGCTGGTGAGCCCGGCGGCTGCGAGCTGATCGTGATCGGCCTTGGCGATCTGCGTGATCATCGGCAGGTCTGCTTCGATATGGAACTGCACGCCATAGGTGCGAAGCCCCACTGCAAACGCCTGCACCTTACATCGCTCACTCGTCGCGAGCACCGTCGCACCTGCGGGCAGGTCCTTGACCTCTTGGCCGTGACTCTGGAACCATCGGCCCGACCACGGCACGCCCGCCATCATCGCGTGCGTCTGCGCCGGCACGGGCAGGTCCACGCGCTCGAAGCCCACCTCGGGGCTTCCTTCCATTGGGCCGACCGTGCCGCCGAGTGCTTTGGCGATCATTTGTGCGCCGAAGCAAATCCCGAGCACCGGCAGCTCTGCAGCGTGTGCCTCGCGGATCAGGTCGAGTTCAGCTTTGATCCACGGGTGCGGATCGTCGGCGTTCTGTGGCCCGCCGAGAACTACCAGCCCACTCAAGCCCTCCATGGACGCGGGAACGGGTGTGCCGCCCTTGTCGGTCGAGAGATCGGGCCTACGCACTTCGAGTCCGTAGGCATTGTCACGCAGCGCGGTACCAAGGCGGCCCGGGCCGCCCACGTCGGAATGTTGGAGCACAAGGATTCGAGCCATAGTCAGCGATGATAGCAGAGCGAGCGCGAGCCACAGATCCCCGGCGAGCCCGCCCGCTTTATGGCTTTACTCGCAGCTCTTGGACGGGCTTGGGCGGGCCACCGATCGGCATCGCCGTCAAGGCCAGACGGTGTGCCTTGATGCTGTACGACCGCATGACCGACGCGATCTCGTCAGCGGTGATAGCGGCGTAGGCCTCGCGCAGACTGCGCGCCGAGAGCACGGGCAGCCCCGAGACGTCAGATGCGGTCAGCCTGTCCACCCAGTAGTCGGGGGTCTTAGTGAGCTGTGCGAGTTGGCGATCGATACGGTTCGTGACCGAATCGATGATTTCTTCGGGCACTGCGGCATGCCCCAGACTCACGACCGCTTGATCGAGCACCTCGCGCACCTGCTCTGCGAGTTCGGGCTCGACTTGGGCCACGACCCAGAGCACGCTCCGCCCGCCTTCGCGGTCACCAAAGATCATCCCCGTGTTGAGCCACTCGACTTTGATCTGTTGTGCTTCGAGCAGCTCGAGTGCGTGCGCCTTGAGCAAGCCCATCGCGTGGCGAAGCCGACGGGCTGTTTCGATCTGGTCCGACGGCGGGCCCGCGATCCCCCGGAGCACCATCGCTCGCTCGCCCGGAGCTGCCCGCACCTCGATCACCCGGCTCGCTCGCCCCCCTCTTTCCCCCACTCCATCTAACGCCCACGGCTTTGGCATCCTCGGGATGATCCGTGCTCGCTGGAGTTGGCGTCCACCATCAATCCCAGCACCTAAGCCCCCTATCCATCGGCCGAGCTGGTCCATCGCTTCGCCGCGTTGGATCGGACCCGCGATGGCGACCGTCATGGGCGCGCGCACCGCGCGTTCGACGAGCCACGCTTCGACCTGAGCTGCGCCGAAGAGCTTGGGGTTATCCAACGCCTGCTCGTCCCACTCGGGCGTGCCGATCACTCGGTTGATCTCGTGGTTCAGAGCGGCGCGTGGATCGGTGCGGCTCGCCATGATCTCTGCTCGCGCACGCTCGCGCCACCGCGTCAGGCCCGCTGCCGACCACGACGGTCGGTCGAGCATCAACGCGATCGCACGGGCGGCTTGCTCGACCGCACGCGATTCGCTGGGGCCTTGGGCTCGGATGGTGACCGACCCGCCTTGGGCGATCGCCGACACCTTCCAGCCCGCCGCCTTGAGCATGGCACCGATCTCGCCTTCGCTCAATGCGAGTTCGTCGATCATGGCCGCCGATGCTTGGGCCATCATCCATTGGAACTGTCGGTTTTTTTCTGTCCCCTCGAACGCATCCGCAGCGAGCACGAGCCGGAGCGCTGCCTTACCCGAGTCATTGGCCATAGGCACCGCGTGTGCGCGCACGCCATTGGAAAGCCACCCGCTCCACGCCCCGGCTCCGAGCGCCTCTCCATCAGCAACATCATCGAGCAGATTCGTGCTCTCGATCTCGACGACCGTTCCAGCGATCCAAGGGGCAACCGCTTCACGCATCGGCGATTGGGCGAGCCCGAACGCCGACTCGATGAGTACTGATCCGCTTCCTGATTGGGATCCGGATGATTGCGATCCGGCGTGTGCGCACGCGACGCTCCAAGCCAGAGCCACAGCGGCGCAGCACCAGCCGAGCCGGTAGCCCCTGCCCGCTTGCCTGCTTCTCACCGAACTCGATGCTGCGATGCGTCTCACTTCTTAGCTACCCCCGGCGGCTCAGATTGTTGCACGCGGCCTGTCGCCTGGGCCGAGAGTATCTGCTGCGAATCGAGCCATTCGCACGACGAACAGTCCTTGGACGCCTCAAACTCGCCCTTGCGGATACCATCGACTACTTGGGCGATCGTGTCGAGGGTCGCCGAAGTATCGAGGTCCGAGAGTTCGATCCGCCCGCGTTGGCCGGTCTGGAGGATCCAGTATTCGGCCCCGCCGTTGATCCCCTCCATGGCTCGACCGAGCACCTCGGCGTAGAGCCCCATCTGGAGATCATCAGCGGGCGGTTCGAGCAACGCCTTGCGCGCCTTGCCGGTTTTGTAGTCCACGATGCGGTGACCTTCGCCGAGACGATCGAGCCGATCGATACGGATCTCCAACTCTGAACCAGCGCCCGCATCGGGCCAAGGCACCACCACTTTGTACTCCAACTCGAGAATCTCCGACTCGCGTTCGTGCAGGTGTTCATGCGCCGAACACGCCATCGCGATCACCCGTTCGAGCACGTCGGCGCGTACCACCTCGTCGCGCGGCAGCATCGACAGATACGCACGCTCGGCGTGCGCACGCATCGCATCTAACCCCGGCAACGATTCGCCCACTGATTCAGCGGTGCGCAGCTCGTCATAGAACCGTTGCAACGCGGTATGAACCGCCTTGCCCACGAGCGACGCCTCGGACATCTCCTCGGGCAGCTTGAGCACCCGATTGAGATACCAGCAGCGCGGACACCGGAGATAGCTGCTCAGCATGGTGTAGCTCAGATGCAACGGTCCCTTGACGGGAGCAAAGACAACACCAACTGATTCGTCAGGCTGCACCACTTCGCCCGCATCGAGCCACGCGGGCACTTCGTCGCCGTGCTTGGCGAACCCTTGCGCTGCGATGGTGGCTGCCGATGCACGAAAGATCTCTAACGCTCGATCGAACGATTGCGAATCTTTGGCCGAGCCTGCCTGGGCGAGCGCGTCTGCCGCCTTGCGTCTGGCGAGCCGTTCGAGTTCGACTCGTTTGGATGCTGCCGCGTGCTTAGCGAGTTCGTGTTCGAGGCTTTCTTTTTGTGATTCAAGGACGGCGCTTTCGTCGAGACGTTCGAGCCCGGAGCCCAGGTCCGCTGCGAGTTGCTGGGCGAAGTGGATCGACTTACTGGGCTTCTTGGTTTTGTTGGTGATGATGACCGCCCGCCGCTCTGCGCGCGTCAGAGCGACATAGAACAACCTGCGTTCTTCGTCGTACATCCGCTGCTTGTCGTCGCGTGAGTCATCTTGGTCATCATCGTGTGCTACAAGCATCCCATCGGGGACCAGTGCATCACGCATCTTGGATTTGGGGTAGCCATGCGAAGGGAAGACTCTCGGGATAAACACCGTGTCGAACTCGAGTCCTTTGGCGCTGTGGGCGGTGATGATCTGTACCGCGTCGGCATCTGCGCCCAACAGAGAATCATCCGCGCCTTCTTGTTCGAGCGCGTCCTCGCCGATCGCCTTGCCCATGGTCTGCTCGTCGGGGTCGAGGTCCTGGTAGTACGCCCACAGCGCCGCGACGTCTGCTGGCTTGGGCAGCTTGGGCTGCAACCGCCGCACGAATCCGATCGCGGTCACGAGGTTTCGCACTCTTGCAGCTCGGTGATGCCCGCTGAGCAGTTCGCTGTCAGCGAGCCCGGCACGACGAACCACCTCGAGCACCAAACGCTCCGCGGTCTGCTCGCACGCGATCGCCTGGAGCTCGATATACAACGCAGCGAACCGTTCGATGGCGGAGCGTTCTTCTGGCGATGCGATGGCGTTCTCTTGGTCTTCGTCGTCTGTCAATCGATCCGCGAGCCACGCTGCGAACCCGGGCATCGCTTGTTCCTGTGCGCACCGTGAACGCTGGGCCGAATATTCGCGTTCCCATTGCACCCTCGCATCGGCGGGCGCACTGATCGGAGCTGTGCCCAGCACGCCACGGATCGCCCACGAGGCTTTGGGATCACTCAACAGCTCGACCCACGAGAGCAGCCGCTGCACGCCCGGATCACTCGCCACGCCGTCGGGGCGCCTGCCCCAGAACGGGATTCCCGCGAGTTCTAACGCCGAAGCGATCCGCTCGCCATCGTTGTGCGAACGAACGATCACGGCGTATGAGTTCCACGCCCGAGGCTCGCCCACCACCTCCACCTCCACCTCCACCTCCGCGCACGCTCTGGACTGCTCGCGATCTGCACGGATCAGCCTTGCGATCGCCTCGCCATCGTTTTTGTATTTTGTAAGTTCGAGCAACTCGACACGGGCCTGCTCGCTGCCCCGGGCACTCACATCGCCCGGCTCCCCCCCCCCGGGCTCAATCTCTTTATCCGGCGCAAAGCGGTGGAACGCCCGGCTCATGACCGCGTTGGCCGCAGCAACGACCACCGGCTTCGACCGGTAGTTGCGTTCGAGCCGGACCTGTGCGCATCCGCCCCAACGCTGTGCGAACCGATCGAATGCGAGGTCGTCTGCGCCGCGGAATCCATAGATGGACTGATCGTCGTCGCCGACCACCATCAGGTCGCCGTGTGCTCGGGGCGGGCTGAGCAGCGCGAGCAGTTCCGCCTGCGCGGGGTTCGTGTCCTGAAACTCATCGACGACCACATGGCGATATTCATCGCGGCACACCGCTGCGGCCATCGTGTCACGCCGCAACAGCTCGATCGGCTCGGTCAGCAACTCATCGAACCCCATCGAGCACCGGTCCCGGCGCTCGCGTTCGGCGTCCTCGAAGGCATCAACCGTGCGTACCAATCGGTCCAGCCCGTCACGCTTGGCGAGCAGCCCGGTCTCGTCGAGGTGCTGTTCTTCTCCATGTTCGGACCATACGCCGCGAGCAAGTTCGAGCTCGCGCTGGCTCACCCGTTCGCGGAGCTGTTCTGCCGAGAGCGCGTGATGATGAAACTGCGCAAAGACCTTCCGCAGATGGTCGATCCAGTCCTCGCCGCCCGCTGCGCCCGCGGGGTCGGCTTTCGCCCGCTTGGCCACGACATCACGCAGGAGCCGCCTGCGCATCGCACCATCCATAATCACCGGGGCACGATCGAAGCCCATCCGATCGGGGAATCGCCGGACGATCTGCCTTGCGAAGCTGTGGAAAGTGCCCGCGAAGATCCCCTCGGCAGCGGTCGGAGTGACCAGTTCTGCAACCCGTGACCGCAGCGCCTCGGCGGCCCGGACCGTAAACGTCACCGCCACGATTGACCGTGGTGCCACGCCGCGCTCACGGATGAGATGCGCGATGCGGTGGGTAATCACTCGCGTCTTGCCCGTGCCCGGACCCGCGAGCACCAGCATCGGGCCGCCCTCATGTTCGACCGCGAGTCGTTGGTTGTGGTCTAAGCCTGTGGTCATCAGGACTCTGCTTTGCGTGCGTCGTCCTGTTCGTCTTGAACGTCATCTTGAACGTCATGAGTGTCGCGCATGTAGAGATGGATCGACATCCCGCCGTACTCGTGCGATTCGGGACCGACCGCGCCCTCCATCGCAAGATCAACCCCCACAAGCCCCTCGGGTGTCTCGTGCAACAGCGGCATGGGCGTGCGCAGAATCGCGTAGCCCGTGTCGTCGAGCCGCGCGACTAACGCCTCGAACTGAGTCTTGGCACGGCCCCACGCCAGCGGGCTGCGCACCATCGCATAAGGAGGATCAAAGAACACCACATGTACGCCCCGCGGACACCGCGCCAGCGACCCCACTCCCAGCGCATCACCGATCACGATCTCGAGTTGATCTTCGATCCCCAGCTCACGGGCGTTGGCTTCGAGCACCGCTGCCACCTTGGGATCACGCTCGACGGCGACCGCCCGCCGCGCGCCGCGACTGAGCGCCTCAAGCGCAAACGTGCCCACGCCCGAGAAGGCGTCGTAGACGTCCACGCCCTCGAAGTGCCCGCGGAGCAGATTGAACACGGCTTCGCGGACCATGTCGGGAATGGGCCGGGTGGTGCTCTGTGCTGGTGGGCCCCGGAGCGAACGTCTTCTGTATGTGCCGCCGATGATTCTCATAGTGCCATAGCGCAGCACGCTTGCCCCCGATTGTCAAGCCCCGAGGCCGCGATTCTCTGTCCATTGTGCTTATTGCTCGGACCGAACCCCAAAAAGACAAAGGACGCGCGGCGGCTTTCGCCCACTCGCACGCCCGCTTGTCTCTCGTCGTTGAGCGTCCCCGGCTGATGTCAGCCGAGGGCCATTTCATCGCTTTTTGCATCGCCCGCAAGCGGCGTCAAAGAATCAAATCGTGACCAGGCGGTCGATCTCATAGAGTTCGATCGGCGGCGCCTCAAGGCCCGTGACCACACGCCAGAAGGCGTTGCCCCGCTGGTCGCCGTGCCATGACCGGAACTGCCCGTTCGTGTCGTGTCGGTATTCACCCAGATGCTGCGTACCCAGGAAGATGCCCCGGTGGAGAATCAGGAGCTCGTCGCTCGTGTATTCGGCTTCTGCCGAGACCCCCATGATGGCATCGAGCAATCGGCCAAAGAGCGCTCGGTCGTGGCGGAGGAGCACGTCTGAATCATGCCACACGAAATATCGAAACTTGCTCGCGGGCCTGGCCCGGTATGTGTGCCGACTGCGCAAGAGTGCTGTAACGCCTCTTGGGCCGTCGATCCGGCGTTCGAGCGGGATGCCCGGCAGGATCCGTTCGAGCTGATAGCAGAACGATTCGAGATCGGTGATGTGTCGGCCGTAGAGAGGGCAGACCTCGGTATCGCGCATTCCTGCGAGGAAGTGCGTGAGCGAGGCGGCAAACTGCACGCGACGCCGGGGCACCCCCGACCAAGCGGCCAGATGCTGCTCCTCGAGGTACTGGGCCACTGTGGGCTCCCAGTCCAACGCACGAAACGGCGACTCGGATTGACGCGTAAGCACACTCATAGCTGCCACCGGCGGCACACAGCCGACGGCTCGATACCTCTCTCTAGAATCCCTCCGGAACGGACCCAGCCGTCCCGCTCGATCACACACCGCCCAGCGCGGTTGCGTGTTGCAGTTCAATGTGCCACGTCCCGCGCAAAATGCCAACGGACCTTGAGGGAATGTTGCAGATCATGCAATCCGTACAGACCCACCACCGCCGCCGTTCTCGATCCAAGTATGAGTCGGATCTCGTTGCGACTCAACCAGTTGAACGCAGCCTCTTAGAACACCCTGAACATCCCGAGGAGATGCCTCGTTCGAACATTATACAAACAAACTTCGACGCAACCCCCTTGACATCAACAAATGCGACAAATGACCGATAACTGCACCATCGGCTGCGCCAGGGCCACACGGATCGCGCATGGCTCGTTCAAGATTGAGGAGTTCTCTGGCTGAGATTGAGCGAAAGTCAGACTACTTGACGACCCGCTCTGAGGGCTTTGCCTCAGCCCCCCCACCGAGAGAACTTGCGCCCTTGAGCCGCTTCTCGCCTGAACCCGCGTGCTGGGATCGCTCGTGGGTCGCTGCCTCTCGGCCGTCCTCGGTCGTCTCATAGACCAAGCCGATCGTCGTCTCGGCTTCATCCAACAGCAGCCGATTGATGAGTTCCACGCCCTGCATCAGCGTGTGGTCGGTGTTCGAGACTTCGTACTTCCACATCCCGAATCGGCCCCGGCTGTAGATATCGCGTTCTTCGAGCCAAGGGATCACCTGCACGAGAATCCCGTCGCGTTCGACGCTGGGGGTTGGGTAGCTGTAGTCCACCTCGTGGTGCCAGACGCTCACGATGTCCTCGCGTTCGCCTTCTTCCAAGAGCCCGGCCTTCTCAAGACCCGCGATGGTTTCTTCTACGATTTTGTCCGAATCCACCGGCTTGTGATCGCTCGAACTCGTCTCACACAACAGCGAGTAGAACTTGTCTTTATCCGGCGTCATGAAGGGCGAATAGTTCGACAGATACGTCACGCGGTAGAACGGGCAGTTGTCTTCGGGGAAGTACATCCAGCTCTTGGTGCTCGGGCACGGGCGTTTGATCCCGACGCCGACCATGTGGCCCGACGAGTGCCGAAGTCCCGCAGCGGTGCTTCGGATCGTGTCGGGCACGTCGCCCACAAGCACGTCCTTGCACAACACGTCGAGCGGCATGGCGCTGATCAGGATGTCGTAGTGCTCGGCTTGCCCATCGCGCATGGTGATCGTCTTGGTGCCTACATCGATCGAAACCACCTCGGCATCGAGCATCAGGTGCTCGCGGAGCACCTCGCCAAAACGCCGGTAAAACTCGCCTGTTCCGCCCTTGAGCGGAAACTTGAACCGGTTGTTGGGCCCCCAGGCGAAGTCGTCCTGTTCGAGGATTACGTTCTTGAGAGCGCGGTCGATATCGAGCATCGCGACTCGTTCGCCGATCCATTGCTTGTTCATCATCTCGGGCGGGTGGGCCCAGACCTTGAAGTTGTAAGGCCGCATGAAGTGCTTGGCGATTCCTTCGCCGAAGACCGCGTCGATGAACTCGCCGAAGTTGGTCGCGTCCTTGTGGCTCTTGATCTTGCCGTTACCGGTCTGTGCTTTGATGAGCCCCGACAAGCACTCGTACGCCGCCTCGCGCGGCAGGTACCGGATGTTGTTCTGGAACGGGTACGGCACCCACCGATCAAACATCCGAACCCAGCTCTCACGATCGTTCGTCGTAAAGTCCTTGCCCATGAGCGCATCAAAGCAGTCGTCGTAGTATTGGTAGTGGCTGAACATCACATGCCCGCCGATGTCCCAAGTGAACCCGGCGTCATCGGTGAACGAATGCGCCAGCCCCCCGACGTATGGATGCCGATCGATCAGCTTGAAGTTGCGGTACCCCAGTTGCCGGAGGCGATAGCCTGCGCCGAGGCCGGTCGGCCCTGCGCCGAGAATCACGATTTTGGGTTCGCTGGCTGGGTCCGTTTCCGTACCAGCCGTGGTCTGATTCATCGGCGGCCTGCGTATCTCGCTCATCTTGGGCTCCCTCTCCACACTCGCATCCACCCGCGACAGCGGGCCGATCTTCGGCGTCAAGCCTAGGGCGCAGAGTCTCGATCGTTCATGAGCTGCTCCTCGATCGACCGGGCGATCCGCCGTTCGAGCAGGCTGTCGCGTTCACGGGCGACCTCGTAGATCGTCCCGTGGCGTCGGGCCATCAGCGGATCACCCGCGAAGCTGCTCAGCCACATCGCCTCGGTCTCGAGCCGACGATGAGCCCTGTGATAGCGATACACCACCGCCTCCACCCTGCCCACGAGCACCACCCCAGCAGTGTCCGCGTCGCGGAGATCGCCATGCGCCAGATCGACCGGGCTCTTGGAACTCTCCCCATCGCTCTGGGCCAACTCGAACACCACACGAACTTCGCGTGATTGGCGGTTGATCAGATCTTCCCATTCCTGACGCAGCGTGGACTGCTCGCCATCCCACACCGTCGCAAGCCCAGCGGTGCGTTTGGACCGTGTCGAAACCACGCCGCCCGCTGCGTCGACTCGGTCCAGATCAAAGCCGTAGGCCGTGAGCACGCTTCGGCTCGCGTCGATGGCGTCGTTGTAGCTGCCCGAAGCCACCGCAAAGCGTCCCTGATTCTCAGGCGGCGACGAACACCCGCCCGCCAGCAACCCGACTGCCACCATCACCACGAGGCTCAGGGCAGCACGTTGAGATGTTCTACATTCCATCAGCATGCTCCCAGCGTATCGGCTCTCAGCTCCGCATCGTCCGCGTGGTGTTGCAGAAGGCTCCAGAGCGCCTCGACATGCTCGAAGCGGGTGCTCGTAGCACCGATCGCTACGCGGATCACATGGCGATCATTCCCCTCGCCATCCGCCACGACCGTATGCGTGCAGTACGCCTTGCCAGTCTCGTTGACCGCTTCGAGCAGGCGACGTGTCGCGTCATCACCCGCCTTGAGATTTAGACACACGAGCGAAAGCGAACGCGGAGCTGCCAGCACAAACCGATCGTCGGACTCGATCTGTTCTTCGAGCCACGCCGCCCACTGGCAGTGCTGGCGGATGTGTGCGCGCAGGCCGCTGAGCCCGTAGTGCCGGATCACGAACCACAACTTGAGTGCCCGCATCCGCCGACCCAGCGGGAGCTGCCAGTCACGATAATCGATCACCGAGCCGCTCTCGCTCGGAGCGTTCCGCAGATACTCGGGTGTGATCGAGAGCGCCTCGATCATCGGGCCGCGATCGGCGACCCAGAACAAGTCGCAATCAAAGTTCGTCAGCAGCCACTTGTGCGGATTCGTACACAACGAATCCACTCGGTCGATCCCGTCGAGCCAGCCGCGATGCTCGGGGCACACCGCTGCGACCCCCGCCCACGCCGCATCAACATGCACCCAAGGTCGATGTTCACCCGGCATCAGATCATCTACTAAGCTGCACACGTCATTGATCGGATCGAACGCTCCGGTCGAAGTTGTTCCAGCGGTCAGACTTATAAACGTGGGTTGCAAGCCCTTTGCAAGATCCTGTTGCATCGCTCCGCGCAGCGCCATCAGATCCATCGCTCCGTATGTATCTGTGCGCATAATCCGAACACGCGAACGATCATCGGGGCCGGCAGCCATTCCCGCGATCATCGCCGCTTTGACCACCGACGAATGCGCCTGGTCCGAGGTGTAGATCGTCATCGCTGCGTCATCGCGCCCACTCGCACGCGATCTGCTTCTCGCGGCGAGCAGGGCGACGAGCGTTGCTTCGCTCGCGGTCCCTTGAATGACACCCCCGCCCTTGCCTTCATTACTCGACATAAACCGCTCGGGCAAGCCCAGTGCGTAGGCCATCCAGTCGAGCATTCGTGTTTCGAGTTCGGTTGCGATGGGGCTCGTTTGCCAGAGCATGCCCTGGATGCCGAGGCCTGCGCTGAGGAGTTCGCCGAGCACCGCAGGCCCCGACGTGTTGCACGGAAAGTATCCAAAGAACGACGGGTGCTGCCAGTTCATCAGCCCGGGTTCGATGATGCTATTGAGGTCATCGAAGATTCGTTGCCACTCGTGCTTGTCGCCGGGCGATTCGGGTGGCCGCTCGGGCAGCTTGGCAAGCCCAGCGCCGGGCGTTTCGCTGCTGCGCACCGGCAGTTCCCCTACCCGCTCCCAGTAGTCAGCGATCCAATCGACCATCGACCGCCCCTGTTCGCGGAACTGCTCGGGCGTCATGTGGGGAGGTTTAGCCATCGGTCTCTCGCGGCCAAGTCGAGATGCCTGTTCGCACGAAATCATTTCGCTCGGCGTTCGCATCACTTTTAGAATCCGAGCGGTTCCAAGGAGAGTGACGGCAAGCCAAGAGTGTGCGCCCGTAGCGGTGCTTCTCTACGAGGTCTTCTGTAAACTTCTCTTTGAATCCTAACTCATTCATCTTTTGCCTTAGTCCCTCCGGAGCAAGACCACTACGAAACTGGTGCGAGTGCTGTGTAAACATCACGAAGCGTTCTTCGTCATTCGGATGAAGCTCATCGACTGTGCTTGCAGGCAATCCGAAGGGCAACAACTGCAGGAAGCGATCCAGTATTATCTCAGTTCTTGACAAGTTACCCATACCGTTGCTCTCCACATATACGTCACTCCGGCAGCTTGGCGAGTTCCGCCTCGACACGCTGCGCCACGGATGCGATCGTCGCCTCGCTAAAGTCAAACCGCACGCCCGCAGCCTCGAAGAGCTCGGGCAAGGGCCGCGCGCCGCCGATCGAAAGCGCCCGCGTGTACAAATCAATTGCGTGCTTCTCGCCTTGGTCGAGTGAGATCGCCCAGAGTTGCAACGCTCCGAGCTGCGCGATGCCGTACTCGATGTAATAGAGAGGCACGCCGTAGAGGTGCGATTGACGCTGCCACGTCCACGCACGCGCATCTTCGAGCCCGCTCCAATCGACCGCGTGCCCGAAGCGTTCATCAAGGCTCAGCCAGTGCTCGTTGCGTTGTGCCGGCGTCGCTTTCGGATTCTCGTAGAGCCAGTGCTGGAAGGCGTCGATCGTCGCGATCCACGCGAGCAGCGTGATCGAGCCTTCGAGCTGGTTTCGCCGGGCGCGGTCCGCATCTTCGCTCTTGGGATAGAAGCTCTCGGGCGAGCCGTTCCAGTACGGCATCGTCAGCAGCTCCATGCTCATCGACGCGACCTCGCAGAACTCGATCGGTGCGTGCCGATAGTGCAGCAGCGGCTCGTCCTTGCACAGCATCGAATGGAATGCATGGCCCGCCTCGTGAACCATCGTTTCAAGATCCCTGTGCAGACCCGCGGCGTTCATAAAGATGAACGGCACACGCCGACGATCCCTCATGTACTGGTACCCGCCGGGCGCCTTGCCCTTTCGGCTGTCGAGATCGAGGCACGCCAAGCCGCCCTCGCCGTTGGCGCCGTCGGTGTTCGAGCCATCGCCCAGTTCGCGCAGCATAGATGCAAGCCGAGGGTCGATCCGCTCGAACGCTCCGACGCTTTTGGTCACGAGGTCCACGCCGTCGGTGAACGGCCGAAGCGGATCGCGTCCCTTGGCGTCTACTGCGAGATCCCAAGGACGCAGCGAATCAACTCCTAACGCAGCCTTGCGCTGCGCATCGAGCTTGCGTTTGAGCGGCACAACCACACGCTCGACCGCGTCATGAAACGCCCGGCAATCGGCAGCCGTGTAATCAAAGCGGTGCTTGGCAGCAAAGGTATACGCCACATAGTCCGCGTAGCCCGCGTTGCGTGCGATCTCGTCACGCAGGGTGATCTGCTTGCTGAGAATCTCGTCGAGCTTGTCCTTGTCGGCGAGCCGGCGTTCGCTCGTCGCTCGCCACGCCGCTTCACGAACCGATCGCTGCGCATCCTCCTGATACCGCGCCATCTGCGGCAAGGTCCGCTCCTCGCCCTCAAACTCCACACTCATCGCGCCCGTCACAGTCTGATGCTCCTGGCTGAGTGTTTGCTCTTGCGTCATCAGCGGCACGTTCTCGTCGCGAAACAACGCCACGTCCGCACGCACGTCCCGCTCCAACACCGCGTAGCGAGTCGCATCAAGTTCGAAACGTTCGTGCAGTTCGACCTGCTTGCGATCAAGCGCAAAGCCCGCGCGGTGAAGCTCGGGACTTACCTTCTCGATGAAGGTTGAATAGGCCTTCGCACGCTCGGCGTCGTCGGTGTCGCACGTCATCGACACATACAAGTTCGCCGAAGCCTCCGAACACGCCGCTTCGAGCTCGCTTCGGTCGACGAGCCACGCCTCAAAGTCTTGCATCGAGTTTACTTCGCGGTCACGCAACGCCTCAAACACCGGGCGGATGGCCTCCCATGTGCTCGCGTCAAGATCGATCGGAACAAAGGCGGTGGTAGCTGACATGGCGATTCTCCCTATGGGTAGCGTTGCGAGGAGTCCTCCATACGAGGACCGGGACCGACGCATGATACGTCATCTTCTGGGCTGTATCGCAAAAAGAGCAACGCCCCAGCCAATGGCCGGGGCGCCGCGCGAAGGTCGTTATTGATTCTGCTCAGCGAGCAGCATCAGAAATCAGTCCCGGCGGCGGATCTCGTCGAGAATCTCGTGCTGCTGGCGGAACCACTCTTTGGCCTGCTCGGGCAACATGTTCATCTCGAACAACGCGATGTTCGGGTGATCGCGGACGATCCGTTCGATCTGCGCCAGCTCCCGAGTCGCCCGGCCGAGGAACGTGCCCCGCTCGCGTTTATCTTGAGCACCAGCGGCATTGCCCACCGAGATAAGATACTTCGCATAAAACTCATTGAGACGCTTCTCGGCGCGGGCGATCCCCTCACGCCACTTGCGCATCTGCTTCTCGGCCTTGCTCACCGGGAACAGTAAGCCATCGACGTGCTCGCCGACGTACTCATACTCCGTATAGCCCATCTGCTGAGCAAGCTCGTCGATCGTCCGGGCAGTTCCCTGCGAGAACCCGTACTTCGACGCTGTCTCAGAGTTGAATGTCAGGATGTTGCCTTCGGGGTTCACGAGGTAATCCCCGTCTTCATTCAGGTACCAAGACACCTCGCCGTACTCATCGATCGACGCACTCAACGGCTGATCGATCTGCATCGCCCGCATGATCTTGGGATCCTTGCGGCCCTCCACCGACGCTTTCTCCATATCATACAGAACCTTTTCCAGGCCCAGGCCCTTCATCGCAACCAGATTTCCACGCCACCCTGTGCAAGCGCCGTAGTTACCCTCGGGCATGAAGTAAATGTCCTCGACCACATGGCTCGTCATCGCGGCAGCAGAAATCGCCGACTCAATCCAAGAGACCACTCGAAACCGTGGCTTGAGCTCGTCGACAATCGCTCGCTGCAATGGGGCGATCTCGATCAACGCCCCACCACCCGAGTTGATCTTCAGAACAACAACATCAACACCCTCTGCTTCGAGTGCAGGGATCCCATCTAAGAGTGGCTTCGCCGACATGTACGTCCCGACCATCTCCTCGAGCGTGATCACCGCAATGCGAGTGACCCCGTCACGCCCAGCTACGTCGCTCACCTCGACTCGCGCGTTGACGGGTGTCTCAGGGGCCGGCGCGTCGCCTGAATCACGCAGGATTTCAGAGACCTGTGTGGGGCCGTAGAACTTGGTGGTTTCGAGCCCGCCGATGGTGGTCTTGAGCCAGACGGCGCCGTTGACTTCGCGGACGATCTCGCCCTGGATCTTCGTGCCGTCCTTGAGCACGATCGTGTCGGTTGCCATCGCCCACGGGGCGAGTACGCCAAGCATCACGACCGCCATCAGCATCGTCAATAAGCGTGTAGTTCGTGTCATCATCATTATTCTCCTGACGCCGGGTTAGCGGCGATCCTTAATCTGGTTTTGTTTGATCGTTTCAATCTGTACTTGCAACACCGCTTCGCCCGGAACCCCGTATCGGTTGGGGTTCAAGATCCCCTCATAGCGCCGGATCAGCCGGATAAGCTGCTCGCGCTTGGCGATCTGGCGAGAACGTGCCGAGCGCCGTTCGTTGTAGTCGCCCTGCACCTGGATCTCGTTGGCCTCTCGCCAAAGTCGGGGCATCTGACGCTCGGCGCGTACCAATGAGTTTTTCCAACGCTCCGCGATCCGCTCGGACTTGCTCTCAACGAACTGTGCGTCCCGCTCGAGTCCGAGCTCCCACATCAGCTCGTCCAGCGACGTTACCGTGCCCTTGGAAACCCCGAGGACCTGTGCCAGATCCGCCTTAAGCGTCAGTGCGTCGTTTGTCTTCCCGCGAATCCGTGACTGCATGTCGTCGCGGTACTCATCGAGTGTCCCGTTGTCCGTCAGCAGTGTCTCGCTCGGACTCTCAGGAAGCCGCGTGTGCAATACAGCTTTGCCGCCCTCCATCGAGTAGCACATCTCCATACGCATCTCGCTCATCGCGCGGATGATCCGAGGGTCATACCCGCCCCGAATCGCCATCCCCTCCGCGTGACCAAGCTGCAAACTGATCTGCTTCTCGCGGACCATCTTGTCGCCCATCGTGCCCCAGTTGAAAATCAGATACCCAAGGCCGCCCATCCGGCCTTCGGGCGCGAAGTAAATCTCCTCGAAGTTGAAAGGCAAAAACGCAGCTCCGCCCATCGCGTTCTTCACCCACACCACCCAGCGGGGCTCATAGCCCCAGTCCACAGGCACCTCGTGCGTGAACAACGGCTCGATGTCCTCCGCGGCAAACACGTTGAACCCGATCCTTTTATCGTCTGCGAAGTCGTTGCCCAACTCGTCCTCAAACATATTGTCAATCACCAACACCACAATGTCCGGCTTGTACTTCTTGGCGTCCTTGAGCATCTCGCGAATCGGTGGTACCGAAATATCCCGGCCCCACTCGCCCGAAAGTTCCATCACATACACGCTCGGACCCTGCTCAGAATCCGCATCGAGCGTCCCCTTGGAATCGTTCTCGGAATTATCCATCGGCTCGGCCTTCGCCTCGGTCCCACGGGTCACCGCGAGCACCTCGCTGCGCTGATAGGTCCGCACCGCTGACAACGATCCGACCTTGATTCGGAACGTCACTTCGGTGTCCGATTCCTCGATCAGCTCGCCCTTGAGAATCCGGCCGTCCTTGAGGATCAACTCGTCGTCACTGACAACCCCGGTCATCACGGAGGCCATCACATGACCCGCTTGGGCGGCCGGAGCTGCCATCATCGCAGCTCCACCCACGCTCATCGGCCCGACCGCGCCCACCGACCCAAGGGCCAGAGACACGCTCACACCTGAAAGCATCCTGCTCACGCTGGTCCAGCGAGTCGCCAAGGTCTTCATTCCGTTCTTCATCACGAGCTTCCTCATTCCTTCAAAGGTCCTGCCTCTGGCCACACCAGAAGCAGACGCCGTCATTCTTCTTTACAAGTACATCGTACTGAACATTCGACGCCCTACCTCGGCCCCGAGTTCCGCCAGCCAACCAGATTCGGCTACCTGCAAAGAGCGTATCCAACCAATCACCCGTTCATATGGCGTACAAACTCTTCCGCACCAGCCCGATCGACCACCCGGCCCTCGAGCTGTTCGTCGTACACCTGATTCAGTAGCCTCGCAAACCCCGGCCCCGGACTCAAGCCCAAACCGATCAAATCGTCACCCGTCAAGATTGGCTCGGGAGCAATCCCCTGGGGCGTATTCCCCAGTTCGACCACCTCACGCCGGATCAGCTCACACAGCTCGGCGTCCCTCCCAGCCAACGCTCCAAGCGCCCCGCGAAAGCCTTGGCGAGCGATCAGCCGCTTGCGACCCGCCACGCTCAGCCCCACCCACGATCGTTCCAACTCAAAGAATACATCGAGCGTCGCCCGCAGCAGATCTCGCTCGTCATTGCTGAGGATCAACCTCGAACGCACACGCCGGACCACCGCGGGCACCGCCACCAACCCATCTTTCAGCGAACCACCCCCGGCAGCCCCCCCACCCCCCCGATCGAGCAACCAACCCGCGAGCGCCACCGCCATCGGAATTTCTCCGCCCTCTCGCCCCACCGCCACCAGAGAGCCGCCACCCTCGCACTTTCCTTCTCGCTTGCCGACGGGCTCCTCACCGAGCACCGGCGCATCGAGCCCGAGTTCTTCGAGCAAGATCGCAGCCCGCGCACGGGTCGGATGCGACAACATCCGCCGAAGCTCGTCCCCGATCCGCTCGCGGCTGACCCCCGCCAACTCCTGCGCTTGCTCAGCAATCGCACGCCGAGTCGAATCCTCGATCGTGAACCCGAGCCGACACGCGAAGCGAATCGCCCGCAACGCCCGCAAGTGGTCCTCATTGAACCGATCGGCAGCGACCCCCACCGCCCGGATCTGCCGCCGGCCGAGATCCGCCAAGCCGCCCACATGGTCGATCACCCGCCCGGGCGTCACGCCGCTCTCGGGCATGACTTCCTGGGCCTCGTCATCGAGCGGGTCGAGGAACAGCGCGTTGATGGTAAAATCACGCCTGCGTGCGTCTTCGACCTCGCCGCTGAAGACGACGGTGTCGGGCCTGCGTTTGTCGGTGTATTCGCCGTCAGCCCGGAAGGTCGCGACCTCGACGACCGCGTGCTCTTCGCGGACGAGCATGACGCCGAAGGCTTTGCCGACCTCGCCGGTAAAGCGGAACAGCTCTTTGATGCGATCGGGCGTCGCGTCGGTGGCGACGTCGTAATCCGTCGGCTCGCGTCCGAGGAGCTCGTCACGAACACAGCCGCCCGCGAACAGGGCGCGGCAGCCATGCTCCCGGAGTGTGCGCACGATGGCCGCTGCTGCGGACCGTGCCTGCGAGGATGTCCATCGTGGGAAGGGCGTCATCAGGCGTGATGGTATGGGATGCAAGAACAAGGTGGAGAGAACGTTCGATCAGCCCTCTGGGTGCTGTGGTGACGCGAAGCTTCACCACAGCACCCAGCCGCTAGTCTTCGTTTCCCTTCCCCCACGGCCCGGTCACCGCGAGGGTCAGTCCGTTGTGCTGGATGTTCACGAACAGCGTCGTGCCATCGGGGCTAAAGCACGCGCCCGCAAGCTCGGATTCGCTCAGCGCGTTGCGTGCGAGTTCGTAGCCGTTGCCGTCGGGGTCGATGCCGATGAGGCGTTGTTCACCCGAGCCGTCCTCGCAGCAGATCAGGTGCCCAAACGGCGTCACCGTGATGTTGTCCGCGTTGTCGATGACCGCTGAACTCTCGCTCTCGACGAACAGCTCAAGGGTGTCGGATTCAAATGAATCTTGAAGACGAGGCGTGAGCTTCCAGATCTGTCCCTTTTTGGCAAGCCCGCCGTTGGTGCAGGCGAAGTAGGCCGCAGCCCGATCTCCTGAGACCTGCCCCCACCACATGCCTTCGCCGCGCGCAAAGCGGGCAGCCCCCTGCTCGAAGCCCTCGAACCGCAGGGAATCTTTGGGCGAGTCGATGTCGATGCCGTGCTCTGCGAGATCGAGCCAACTGACGCTGAGTTTGGTGCCCGGCTCAATGGTTCGGGTCTTCCAGTTGCGCGTGTCGGCGGAGCGTTGGTCGTCGATGACGAGCGCCTGGAGCTTGCCGCCCGCGTGGAGGTCATCGGGATTCGTCGGCACAAAGCGATAGAGCAATCCCTCGTGGCGGTCTTCGGTGAGATAGACGATGCCGGTCGCGGGGTCGGTCGCAATCGCCTCATGATTGAAGCGCCCCATCGCGCGGATGGGTTTGGCGTGGGCGAGATGCGGCTGGGTGGTCGCGGGCACCTCGAAGCAGTAGCCGTGATGCTCGGTGCGGTATTGGTCAGACCTGCTCACCGCTTCTTCGCAGGTGATCCAGGTGCCTCGGGGCGTGGGGCCGCCCGCGCAGTTTCGTTCGGTGCCGCCGAGCGAGAGGAACTGCCGAATGAGTTTATGTTCTTTGGTGTCATAAACCAGCGTGGTCGTGCCCCCGGGCAACGGCCCAGCTCCGATGTTGGTCCCCGGGTCGTACACACGCTCGCGGTGCTCATCGGTAAAGAGCTGCGCCTTGTCGCCAAAGGCACTTTCTGCGATCGCTCCGCCCGAGACTTCGTGGTTGCACACGATCAGCGTGAGCCCATCATCACCCGGGAAGGCCGCCATCGCGTCGGGCCGCCCGGGCACGAGCAAGCCGTCAGCCATCGTCTGGCCCATGCGCGAGATCACGCGATAGCTAAATCCGGCGGGCAGATCAAAGATGCCCTCGGGATCGGGAACCAGTGGCCCAAAGGGACCGACCGAAAGCTCGGGGCCGCCCGCTGCAAACACCCGCTGGGCAAACGCGGACTGGAGCCCCGCGAACCCCAACCCAAAGGCAACTGAACGGGAGAGAAAGTGTCGGCGTGTGATGGTCATGGTTGATTCTTCGCGGTTGGCCCGGCTCGGGCGAATGAAAATCGGGACGAACGTGATCTTGACGCAAGCCTCACAAACAGCCCTGCGGGGCTGGTTTTCATGATCTTTATGGGTGATATCAATGGCGATATGGACTTCGGCGGCACACGTTGCGTGGAAACCGCGTAGAATGGGATGTGATGCACCAATGGATGCCGAGCATTCCGAAGAACTACCGCGGCATTTATCTGCCGTACACGTGGTACGTCGTCAACGCCGGGCTCCTCGTGAGCTACCTTCGGCGAAGGTGAAGATGCTCAACAATTGACGTACTTGATGGGGTTTTGAGCACCCTTCGTGAGATACGCCTCGATGGACCGATGGCGGTATCGCTTTCTTGTTGCGGGTTCGGCGATCCTCCCGACAAACTCACGACGGTCTTCATCGCCATCGTGGCGTCTTTCACCGTGTTGATCGTTGGTTCTGTAGGTCGCGCCAGCCGGGAACCACTGCGCGATCTCGTAGACCTCACGAATGATCCCGCCCGCGACAGCCAGTGCAAAATCTGGCTCATGACGATCGGGACAGACACGCCATGCGTGTCGGGTTGCGTCGTACAACTCCGGTGCTGACATCCCCGGGCGATAGAGCTGAGCAATGTTGATGATGATGACGGGATCCGTGATATCAGCAGGGGCTGCTTCGAGAGTCACCCGGATATCTTCGACTGAACCCTTTGGGCCTCGTTTCCAGTGCTTGCCGTGAACTTTATTGGTCAGCGCGTCGAGGCCCAACAAGTCGATCACGCATGACTCAACAAGACTCGCTTCGTCATCGGTGAGTGCGTATCGAAGAATATCAATCTGAGGCTCCAGACCGATTGCACGAAGCTCTTTGAGAACCGCATTCTTCTCCGAATCACCCTTCCCACCGAGATGGGCAAAGCATCGGTTGCCCGTTCCCTTTCCGACGTAGAACGGCCTTTCGTTGCGCGGATCAATGTAGAGATACACATACGACCTAAGTTCAGACCGCACCTTCTTCGAGAACTTCGTATGAGTCTTCATGGTCTTCCTCTCGCGTGCTCACGCCCGCAGCTCTGATCTACCAACCGATCTAACAACCCCTCAATCCGCCAGCAACTCCTCAACGATCGCTTCCCACCGTGCTTGCTGGTTGATGAACGCCTCGCCCGTGGCTGGGCCACTAAACCCGGTGTGGATCGCGATGACCTCGTTGGCCTCGTTGAGAAAGAGCGTCGTCGGGTAGCTGCGAACGCGATCGAGCACCCGCAGCGACTGCGTGGCCTCGGCTTTATCGCTCACGCCCGCGATCAGGATCGGCCAATCGATCGCCCCTTCGAGCTGGTGTCGCTGCTTGTAGCGTTCGATCTGCCGAACGCTCCGGGCGTGGTCGTCGGTGATCTCGAAGGCCAGCGCGACGACGCCGAGCTGATCGCCGTGTTTGGCTTTGAGGCGTGCGATTTCGGTGGCTGCATCGGCGCAGTTGGGGCACCATGTGCCGAAAATCTCGACGATCCGGGCTTTGCCGCCCTGTTCGTTGAGCACGTCGGTCAGCCTGCGCTGCGTGCCTTTGAGATCGGTGAACGTGAGTTCGCTGAGGTCGATGTTCTCATTGAGCGAGGTCTGCGCAAACGCATCGGGCAGCTCGGCGTCCGGGTCGCGGGTTGCGGTCCATGTCTCGTGCCACCAGTTGCCGCTCCAAAAATCTCCCGTGAGCGAACCGTCTTCTTGCATCTGGGCGTGGAAGAGGAAGGCGTGCGCGCCGTCGAAGGTGGAGAGCCGAAGCAGATCGCCATCGACCTGGCCAGACAAGTAGCGATAGTCACCCGTCGTAGTCATGAACGTGCCCGTCGCGGTGTGGTCCTCGGCGACCGTAAAGACCCCCACTGCGAGATCCTCCGACGACGAGAACTTGACGGACCAGCGCCCGGTAAAGTCGGCGGGGTTGCTCTGCGTCGCTTTGCGGCGGTCGAACGGATATGTGCTCGCGGGCTTGGCGATCGCAGACATCTCCGCGTGCTCGCTCTCGCTGCGGACCTTGGACCAGCGCCCAGTCATCTCGCTCGCCGGGTCGCCCGCGAGGGTAAGAACCGAGTCGTAGTGCGGGAAGCGGATGACGATGACCGTGTCTTTGTTCTCAGCCGTCGGCAAGGTAACTGCGACATCATCGGCGAAGACCTCGATGCGTTCGCTGTCGCCAATGACCAACTCGGAGGTCCAGACGCCGTCCCTCTGTTCGAGATCAAGCCCGAATGGCAACAGCCCAGCACCGGTGTCTAACGAAACCGTGAGTTCATATGAAAGAGAGCGGGGATGCCGTGGACCCATAGCCGACCATACTGCAAAGATCACGAATGCCGTCGGTCCAAATAGAATCAAGAGAGAGAGAATTCGCATCGCGGTTCCTTATTTCTTCCTTGCGACCATCACGCCTTCGCGGATGGGCAGGCAGCAGGCGTCAAAGTCGCCGTCGGCTGCAACCATGTGATTGAACCGGTCGGCGGCGTCACGGTTGGCATTCTCCCCCGCAGCGGTATCGATCCACCAGTCGCCGCTGCCCAGAGCATTGTCCGCAACGAGCAGCCCGCCGGGCCGCAGGAGCTTCTTTGCGAGCGGCAGATACTCCGGGTACTCGGTCTTGAGCGCGTCAAGAAAGACCAGATCAACACTGCCAGCTCCGAGTTCGTCGATCAATCGGGGCAGCTCGTTGAGCCCTGTGCTCGGGCGAATCTCAACGCTTGCATCGAGCTTGGCTTCGTCAAACATCCGCCTCGCAAACTCGGCGTGCATGGGTTCGGGCTCGATCGTGATGAGCGTGCCGCCCTTGTCCATGCCCCGGGCAAGCCAGATGCCCGAGTACCCCGCGAGCGTGCCGACCTCGACGATGGTCTTTGCATCGGCCAGCTTTGCCAGCATCAGCAAAAACCTGCCCACGCTCGACGACACCGCGATGTCGGGGATGCCCGCCTCGATCGCTCTTGGCATGAGCGTCGCCAGGTGCTCGTCCTCGCAGCCGAACACCGAGTCGAGATAGCCGCAGGTCGCTTTCCAACGCGGTGGGGTGATTTCCATTCCAGCAGGGTACCGCACGCAGCCAGATCAAAGCAGTCAGATCAAAGACGGCCCGCCCAACGGTTCTATCATCACCACATGCCCAAGAGCCCCGCTGCAACCGCCTTTGCCACCGTCCCCGAGATTCTTGATGAGCTCCGCGCGGGCCGAATGATCGTCCTCACCGACGACGAAGACCGCGAGAACGAGGGCGACCTCGTGCTGCCCGTCGAAAGTGTTACGCCCGAATCTATTTCGTTCATGCTGCGAGAGGCTGCGGGCTATCTCTTCGTGAGCCTCACCGAAGCGGACTGTGATCGGCTCAACCTCCACCCCCAATCGGCGGTGAACACCTCGGTGCGGGGCACGCCGTTGATGGTCTCGGTCGATGGGCATCCACGTCACGGCTTGACCACAGGTGTCTCCGCCTTCGAGCGCGCCAAGACCATCCGGCTCTTGATCGACCAGAGCATGGGCCCGACCGACTTCGTGCGCCCCGGCCACATCAACCCGCTGCGCGCGCGCGACGGCGGCGTGCTCGTGCGCATCGGACAGACCGAGGGCTCGGTGGATCTGTGCCGACTCGCGGGGCTCTATCCCGCTGCGATGGGTATCGAGATCATGCGCGCCGACGGCGAAATGGCACGAGTCCCCGACCTCGTCGAGTTCTGCGCCAAGCACTCGCTCAAGATGTGCTCCATCAAACAGATCATCGAGTACCGCCTCGCACAATCGCCCATCATCGAACGCATCGGGCCAACGCAAGGCCGAACCATCCGCACCGAGTTCGGCGAGTTCACGCTGTTCGCGTTTAGAAGCCTCGTCGACCCTCAGCCTCACCTCGCGCTGACCCTCGGCGGGATCGGCGCCCCCGACTCCACCGGCATCGTGCCCGAACACAGCGAACCCACGCTCGTGCGCGTGCACAGACGCGACCTGCTGGGCGATATCTTCAGCGATCTCGACGCCTCGACCACCGGCAGCTCGAGCCAGGTGCTCCGCGCATCTATGCAACGCATCCAAGAAGAAGGCCGAGGCGCCATCGTCTATCTGCGCCCCCAAGAGAGCGGCGACGACTGGCGGGCCGAGCTCCAGCGAGCGTTCGACTTCGACGACGAAGACGCCCCCACCAAGAGCGTGCTCCCCGAGATGGTCGAGTACGGCACGGGCAGCCAGATCCTTCGAGCTCTCGGGCTGAGCCGACTGCGACTGCTCACCAACAGCTCTGCCGAATACCCCCAGCTCCAAGCCTTCGGGCTCGAAATCACCGAACGCATTGCTGTGCCGGGACAATAACTGGACTCACCACTCCGGTATCAGCCCGATCATCAGAGTCAAAGCCGCTCGCTGGTCATCCCGGCCAAACCAATTGCAGCGGATTTTACAGGTTTGAAAAACGTCCTCGACCCGGGCCACCAGATCGTCCATACTCAGGACAGCCGGGCACGAACAATCAACCAACAGCCGATTCCAACAGAATCGATCAAGATCAGGAGCATCACCATGTGCATTGGAAAGTCGTCAGTTCTTACGATCGGTGGGGGAATCCTTGTCATCACCGCCGCCGTCTTCGCTGCGAACAACGGCGACCACAAAGACAAGAAAGCCGACAAGCAGCCCGCTGCTGCGGTGGTTGTGCAGGACAGCCCCACGAGCATCACCCAAGAAGCCAAGAACCTCTTACAAGATGCCAAACATGACGCCATGCACAACGCGCAGGACGCCATGCAGGATGAGATGCCCGACACCGAAGACATGGTGGCTGCATGGATCAAGGCCAACCAGCTCGGGCCGCACCATGAGATGCTCAACGATCTCATCGGCACCTTCCACTCTGAGATCACCATGACCAGCTTCCCCGGGGCTCCCGAAGAAACCGCGACAGGCGTCATGGTCAACACATGGGTTCTCGGCGGTCGCTACGTCCAGGGCAAGTTCAGCGGCGACTTCGCGGGGATGGAGTTCACGGGCCTTTCCTATACCGCATACTCCAACGCCGACAAAGAATATCAGGGCATCTGGATGGACTCGATGGGCACCGCGATCGAGTTTTCGAGTGGCCCGGGCAGTCTCGAAGACAAGTCATTGAACATGACCGCCACCAGCACCAACCCCATGACGGGCGACAAGATGGACGTCGTGGAATCCTTCACCATCCAAAGCCACGATCAGCACACCTACACGCGCTCAGAAGTCGCGGGCAACGGCATGGTCACCTCCACCATGACCATCGTCTACACACGAACCGACTAAAACCTTCGCCCCCTCAACACAGCCTCACATATAAGCCCCGCTTCGTGCGGGGTTTTTGTGCGCACATGCTTCGCCAGTGAACACTCCGTTGGTCGTCGCCAACAAGCCCCGAGTGTCAGCGGGAGGGGGCGGGGGCTGTTATTTACACCCGTTCAAGCCTTGGAAGCGTGCCAACCAACGGCCTGCAATAGTCCATGAACGCCGCCGACACGTCGCACTGCCCCGCGATGAACTCCTGTGGCAAGTGCCGCGTCTTGGCAGCGACATCGCTCAGCTCGACGCGTTTGTATTCGGCGGCGTACGGCTTGCCCGAACTCGGAGCATGCACACGAACAATCGCGATCGAACCATCCACATGATCGCCTAGCGCGAGCGTCGCAGCGAACCGTCCCGACCCGCGCGCCTCGGCCTGGTCGATCGGTGACGCATCGGGCCAGCAGCGTTGCAGATAGCCGAACGTGTCCGCTCGCACACGCGGAGCCTTGCCGCCGATTGGAGCGAGCTTCTCTTTGAGCAGGTCGCTGAGCGCATCACCCAGAGCGCCCGAGCCGCTGAGTTGGACGTTGCCGTGATCGTCGACCTGGCCGCTCTTGATGAGGGTCGCGCCGATGGATTCGCCCTGTTCGTTCTGCACGCCTTCGCTGATCGCCACCTGGCATCGGCCCTCGGCGTCGAGCACCCGAGCCACGTCTTGCACGAACCGCTCGGTGCTGAACGCGACTTCGGGGACGTAGATCAAGTGGGGAGCGCCGATTGGACTGATCTCGCGTGCGAGCGCGCTGGCTGCGGTGAGGAATCCCGCGTGGCGACCCATGATGACGTTGATCTTGACGCCCGGTATCGAAGCGTTGTCGAGCCCGTCAGCGGCGCACGCCATCGCCACGAACCTCGCTGCCGACGGGAAGCCCGGCGTGTGGTCGTTGGCCATCAGGTCATTGTCAACCGTCTTGGGCACATGGAAGCACCGCAGCTCCATGCCTTGGGCTTTGGCCAACTCGTTGACGATTCGGCAGGTGTCTGAGCTGTCGTTGCCGCCGATATAAAAGAAGAGCCCGATGTCGTTCTTCTTGCACGCTTCGAGGATGCGCTGGCAGTACGCCGCGTCTGGTTTCTCGCGCGTCGAGCCGAGCCCCGCCGACGGGCTGGCGGCGATGCGGTCGAGCCGGGCCCCGTCGATGTCGGTCATGTCCGCGAAGTCATCACGCACAAGCCCGGAGACGCCGTGACGCATCCCGAGGATTCGGCCCTCAAACCCGCCTTCACGAAGCCCTTGGACAACTCCGACGAGCGACTGGTTGATGACAGCGGTCGGGCCGCCAGATTGACCGATAACCGCGTTGATACTCATGCCGGGATCTCCTCAACGTGCAATTTCATGTGGTGAACATCAGGATAGGAGGTTCGCAGCGTGGGGGAAAAACCCTAGCCCTTCATCGGCGAGTATCACCACATATTTAGACACTCATATCTGGGCTCGGTGTGCTACTCTGACGCTGGAGACAAGACCAGCAGCTCTGACGGGCTGCGAACATAACTTAGGAGGAGCTCACTATGAGCAAGATGAAGACCATGGCCGCTGCCGTTGTTTGCGTTGCCGGACTCAATACTCTGGCCGCTGCCCAAGGCGTCCAGACGTTCCGCGACACACTCGCGATTCCCTTTAGCATCGGCACCGGGAACTCGAACACCGACTTCTCGATCAACAGGTTCATGGAGACCGGCGGCAACGTCGTCGAGATCGGCATGAAAGCCAAAGAACGCTGGTTCGGCGACGCCAACGTCGGCGGCATTAACGAACTCTACATCGTCCAAGACGGCTTTAGCCCCACCTCGGGCTCCGACCCAACCCCCAGCACCAGAGCTTGGTGGAACTACGAATCCTCGATTGATCTGGGCACCCGCGTCACCGATTCGGTTCGCATCCAGATCACGATCGAGAATCTCGCTTCACCCCTGTTGCCCCCGGTTCTGGTGCTGAGCACCACCACCGACGCAGCCGTCGGCCCGCTCCCGAGCGGCCTGAGCATCTTGCAAGGTTCTGAGAACCTCGCGTTCTCGCCCTTCAACTTCCTGACTGCGTGGGACGCTTTCGATCAGGGCGATTACAACTTCGAGCTCGAAGTGTTCGATAAAGTCACCGACGATTCGCTCGGTGCGACGAACATGACCGTTCGCGTGGTCCCTGCTCCGGGCGCGGCAGCGGTTCTGGCTCTTGGCGGACTGGTGGCCACGCGCCGCCGCTCGTAACTCGATCTTCTCCTTCGGTGCGTCACCGCGCGTCGAGGGCTTTACCCCGCTCTCATTCTCATTCCCCACTTCTGCATCCTTTAGTACGCCCATGGAATGCCTGCCCCGTACGGACCCCGGTCCTCGGCAGGCCGGTTTCATCGCCGTGCTCGCTCGGGTACGCTGCGGGCATGCTTCGACACACCTGCTTGTCTTTCGTCACGGTCATGCTGACCGCTGGGGTCATTCTCGCCCAAGTCAGCCAGCCTTCGCCGCTCAACCCTCCGACCAACGGCCCGCGCAAGACCGCGCCCCAAAGCACGGTCCTCATCGCCGATCACGTCCACACCGCTCCCGGTGTGGCACCGATCCAAGCCGCGATCGTCATCGTCGATGGCGAGATCCAAAGGGTCATCCCCAACCCTGACGGCCAAGACTGGACGGGTGCCCGCGTCTTTGATCTGGGCGATGTGCATATCTACGCCGGGTTCATCGACGCCCACCAGCCTGTTGATGTTCAAGCCCCTGACGCCGACAGCCCCGGTGCGCACTGGAGCGAGCACGTCATGCCCCAGCGCCGGGCCGCCGACAGCTCGATGCTCGAAGAATCTAAGAAGAAGTCCCTGCGAGCGCTCGGGTTTACCGCTGCCGCGATCGCTCCCAAGGGCGGGATCTTTGCCGGTCGCGCCGCCGTGGTATCGCTCGCTCCAAAAGCCGACGACCGCAGCGATCGCCGAAATGATCTCTACCTCGCCGACGCCTACCACGCGCTGAGCCTCACCTCCAGTGGCTGGGGCAGCCGGTCATACCCCACAAGCCAGATGGGTGCGATCAGCATGCTGCGTCAAACACTCTCCGACGCCGACTACATCGCCAAGCACGGCGACACCACCGAAACCGCGGGCTGCCTTGTCGATCTCGACGAGTTGTCCGAGCTGCCGTTGGTCTTTCGCACCGCAGACGAGCTCGAAGTGCTCCGCGCAGCCAAGATCGCTGACGAGTTCAAACGCCCCATGATGGCCATCGGCTCGGGCACCGAGTTCCGCAGACTCGACGCCATCGCTGCGCTCGCCGACCGCCCGGGCTTCGCCATAGTCGTGCCCATGACCCTGCCCCGCAAGCCCGACGTGTCCAGCGTGGGACGCGCCGAATCCACCAACCTCCGCACACTGATGACTTGGGAGCAGGCCCCGACCAACCCACGCAGGCTCCACGAAGCGGGCGTCACTATCGCCCTGACCACCAGCGGCCTGCGAGACGACGAATCCTTCTCCAAAAATCTCACCCGCGCCCTCGAAGTCGGACTCGAAGCGGGCGACGCCCTGGCGATGCTGACCACCACGCCTGCCGAGATCCTCGGACTCGACGATGAACTCGGCACCATCGAACAAGGCAAGCGAGCCAACCTTGTCATCGCCACCGGCGACCTCTTCGATGCCAAAGCACGCAGCGCCAAGAAGAACGCCCCGCGCGTCCTCGATGTCTGGATCGACGGCCAACGCACCGTCGTCTCCCAGCCCGAGCCCCCAAGCCTCGACGGCACCTGGCTCTTCGCCATCGGCGAGTTCTTCCAGATGGACATGGCCATCGACGGCGACTCCATCAAGCTCACCGAGACCAATGAAGCCGGAGACGCCACCACGACCAAGGCCCGCAAGGTCAGCCGAGGACCCGACGGCACCATCAGCTTCTACTACGACAACCCTGACAAATCCGAACAAGACAGCGTCTACATCCTCTCGGGAATCCTCACCCCCGATGGCACCATCGCCGGAACCGGGATCCACCCCTCGGGGCGAACCTTCAACTGGATCGGCACCACCAAGCCGAGCGATGATGAAACTGATGAAGACCAAGACGACGCCCCCGACAAGGATGCCTTCGCGGGCACATGGGACGCGCTCTTGAGCGGACAGTTTGAGTTGTCGGTCAAGATCACCAAAGACAAGGACGACTGGTCCGCTGTCATCTCCGAAGCCAAACCCGACGGCACCACCATCCGCCAGAACGCCGAATCCGCAACTCTCGATGGCGACCAGCTCACCATCGTCTTCGAGCACGAGCCCTTTGGACAAGCGGGCATCTTCACGCTCGTCGCCAAGGTGCAAGACGAAGACACACTCACCGGCACCGGAACCACTCCCGGCGGTCAAGCCTTCGACTGGATCGCAGCTCGAGGCTCCGACATTCAGCTCCCGCCCGAAGAGCTCCCGGGCTACCCCTTCGGCGCGTACGCCTCCGCCGAGCTTCCCGCTCAGAACGCGGTGCTCTTCCGCAGCGCCACCATCTGGACACAAACCGACGAAGGCATCATCGACGAGGGCGACCTGCTGATCGTCGATGGCAAGATCGTCTACGTCGGACCCTCCAAAGCCTGGAGCTTCACTCCGAGCAACGAGCCCCGCATCATTGACTCGCGTGGCAAGCACATCACCCCGGGTCTCATCGACGCCCACTCCCACACCGGCATCTCCAGAGGCGTCAACGAAGCGGGACAAGCCGTCACCGCTGAGGTGCGCATCGCCGACGTCACCAACCCCGATTCGATCAACTGGTACCGCCAGCTCGCCGGCGGCGTCACCACCGTCAACAACCTCCACGGCTCGGCCAACCCCATCGGCGGTCAATCCCAAACGAATAAAGTCCGCTGGGGTGTCACTCGCCCCGACGACATGCACTTCGCAAACGCCAAGCCCGGCATCAAGTTCGCGCTCGGCGAAAACGTCAAACAATCCAACTGGGGCAGCGAATACACCACCCGCTACCCACAAACCCGCATGGGCGTCGAAACTATCATGCGCGACCGCTTCAACGCGGCCCGCGAATACGCCGCCAAGGGCAACGACGTCCGCCGCGATCTTGAACTCGAAGCTCTCGTCGAGATTCTCGAAGGCGATCGGCTCATCCACTGCCACAGCTACCGCCAGGACGAGATCCTCATGCTCTGCGACATCGCGGACGATTACGATTTCAAAATCGGAACCTTCCAGCACGGGCTCGAGGTCTACAAAGTCGCCGAGCACGTCCGCGAGCACGCCATCGGTTCGAGCATCTTCAGCGACTGGTGGGCGTACAAAGTCGAAGTCCAGGACGCCATCCCTTACGCCGGTCCGCTCCAGAGCGAAGCCGGGGTCCTCACGAGTTTCAACTCCGACTCCGACGAACTCGCCCGCAGGATGAACGCCGAGGCCGCCAAAGCGTTCAAGTACGCCGATGGCCGACTCACCAAGCAGCAAGCCCTCGCGTTTGTCACCATCAACCCCGCCATCCAGCTCGGGATCGACAGCACTGTTGGTTCGCTCGAAGCGGGCAAGGACGCCGACCTCGCCATCTGGTCGCGTGATCCGCTCAACAACTTCACCCGCTGCATCGCTACTTACATTGATGGCCGCGAATATTTCAGCAAACAACGCGACCTCGAGTTGCGAGAAGCCAACGCGGCGCACCGAACTCGCATCATCCAGAAGCTCCTCGGTGAACCGAGCGACAAACCTAAGGTTGTCGCCGCCGACGACAACAAGGACGAAGCTGAGAAAGAACCAGAACTTGCCTTCGATCCGGCAGCAGACTCCCTGCGTGATGCAACGCTCAACCTCATCCGCCTGGGCAAGCAACCCGCCGACCACGCCTGCGGCGACTGCGGCACCTCCCACCTCCACCTCTCCAACCTCATCGGAGATCAACACTGATGCAACCCCACACCATCCCACTCACCCTCAAAGCAATCGCCCGCACCGCCGTCTTGACTGCCATTGGCTTGCTCGCCGCTCCACTCGCAGCACAAGACCTGGGTATCCACGCCCCGCCCGCCGACCGCCCGGTCGTTATTGCCGGAGCGACCATCCACACCGTCTCGGGCGAGACCATCCCCAACGGCACCGTCGTCTTTGAAGACGGCGTCATCATCGCTGTCCTCCCCGAGAACCAACAGATCGCCCTGCAGGTCGAACCTCGAACCATCGAAGCCCAAGGGCTCCATCTCTACCCCGGGCTCATCAGCCCCGACACCCGCATAGGGCTCATCGAAGTCAGCGCCGTGCGCGCGACCCGTGATTACGCCGAGACGCTCGCACTGACCCCCGAGGTCGTCGCGGTCACCGCGGTCAATCCTGATTCGACTCTCATCCCCGTCACCCGTTCCAACGGCGTGCTCACCGCCGCCGTGCTCCCGGGCGGCTCGGTGTCTATCTTCGGCGATACCCAGCGCGGGCTCATCCCGGGCACCGCCTCGGTCATCCGCCTCGACGGCTGGACCAACGACGACCTCGCCCTGATCCCCCGGGCCGGGCTCGTCGTCAACGTCCCCTCGCTCCGCACACGCAAAGCGTCGTGGATGAACCGCACCAAGGACGACCAGCAGCACGCCATCGACAAAGCCCTGCGCACCATCGACGACTTCTTCTCAGACGCCGCCGCATACGCAGCCGCAGCTCCCGACACCATCGACCTCCGCTTCGAGGCCGCCCGCATGGTCCTCCCCAGCGCCGCTAACTCCGACACCGGCCAGCGCCCCGTCTTCTTCCGGGCCACCGACCACGACCAGATCGTCTGGGCTCTCTTGTGCGCACAACGCCACGGCCTCCGCCCCATCCTTGTCGGGGCGCGCGATGCCCATCTCTCGATCGACCTCATCAAGCAACTCAACGCGGGCATCATCCTCGATTCATCGCTGACCATGCCCAAACGCGACGACTCGCCCATCGACGCCAACTTCGCAGCTCCCGCCAAGCTCGCCGAAGCGGGCATCACCTTCTGCATCGCCACGGGCGACCGCGACGCCAACGAACGCAACCTGCCCTACTCGGCGGCTCTGGCTGTGGCCTACGGGCTCAAGCCCGAACGCGCCCTCCGCGCCATCACACTCGACGCCGCACGCACCTTGGGCATCGACAACCTCGGCGCAATCGAAAGCGGCTACCGCGCCACGCTCCTGCTCACCGATGGCAACCCGCTCCAAGCCTCGACCACCATCCACCGTGCATTTATTGATGGCCGCGAGATTGATCTCGGCAACAAGCAGACCGCGCTGCGTGACAAGTACCGCGAGAAGTACCGCCAGCTCGGCATCATCACCGACCAGCCCGACGAGTAACTCGTCAACTCGCTTGATGAATCAAAATATACGCGTCTACATCCACACAGCTTGGATTACCCGTATCGTCAGGTAGAGTACGACGATTAGGCCAAAGACTGCATAGGCGATCAGCAGCAGCCATCGCAAGGATAGATCAGAGTACGAGGCAGATTGGTATTCGAGCCGGGGGAGCCCGAACCTCCGCTCCCACTGCGTCAGTGAGAACTCATGAATGATCGTGGGAGCCGCGATTCTAAAGACAACCCCCGCGAGTGTCAGGAACACAAGACTTATCAGCAACAGCTTGAAGTACTCGGGCCGTGGCAGCGGGTGAATGGCGATAGCGAATGACTGCAGGTACTCATTGCTCGCGTTCTCAAGGGCATCATCCTTGATCAGTTGCATCTTCTCATTGAACCACTGCGAAGCCCGCAAGTAGGTGATGAGGAACACCACGCTGGCTCCCGATGAACCCAGCACGAACAGCGAGCCCAAGGCTCGGATGTCCTCCCAAGACGGCTGGAAGGCAAATTTGTGGACACTGGCGAACTCTTGGTTGATGCAGTCGCGTAGTTCTGCCTTGTCAGGGCCAAAGAGCCCCTTTGTTCCGACAAATGAGGCTCCACGGAAGTTCGTTTTCATGAATTCGCATTTGTGAATATCCGCGCGGTCAAACACACTGCATTCGACCGAGCTTGTTTCGGTGAATTGGGTCTGCTCATAAAAGGTGCTATCTCTCAAGTTCGCTTCTGTCGCGTCCAAATTCGGGGCGCTGCCTTTCACGCGGACCTTGCCGCGCACAGTTATCTTAGAGCTGTCTACGGTCCTGCCAGTGAGCGTCAGCTTTAGAATATCAGAGGCATTGATCGAGGCGGTCAGTGATTTGCAACTTTCTAGGCTCAGCGAGCGGGCTGTCTCGCTGGTCCAGTCGAGTTCTGAATCTTCAACACTCGCCAGTTTCGTACCGCCACTCGCTCCGCTGGGCGCTGTGTCCTTGACGACGAGCTTGATATATTTGCCACCCAAAACAGAAAATCCAGTCTTGAAATTGGTGTCGATCTCCGGGCTCCAGCGGATTACTAGCATGTCGGCTCGACAGTTCGTCAGTTCCGCCCTAACAAGGTGGCAGTCTTTGAACGCGCAGTTGACAAAGATGCAGTTGGTAAATTTGGCCTCACTCAGATATTGATTCACGAAAGTGCAATCAACAAACACACAATGCGTCCAGGTGCTCGAGGCAAGCCCTTGTTGTCCTCTGTCCTGGCTGAGTCTTGGTATCTCGAAGTCGAATACCGAATCGACGAACAGTTTATTCATGCAGCCCGTTGGAGCATTTTGTATTTGCCGAGCTTTGGCCTCAACAAGAAAATCATCCACTGAGATCCGGGCAACAGTCGGTAATGATCCGCCGCCGACCGCCTCGACCCGCTCGCGTTGATCGGGTGTCAGAGTCTTGATTCCAGGATTTTCGCTCATTGAACTGATCCTCTCGGGCAACCGGGACCCGCGATTGGATCCCGCCGGTACACCAATACTAGTGGCTATTCAGGCTCCCCCTCACCCCGGCTCTTTGGGGGGGGGCGACCCCGCTGGGGAGAGGGAGCAAGAGAAGCAGCCGTCGTTGAGCCTTGAACAGTCGTCGTCGGACCTTCGACGGTCGCCAACGCACCTGCAACGATCTTCGTCGGACCTTCTACGCTCGTCGTAGCACCTGCAACGATCATCGTCGGACCTTC
>CAYUVO010000009.1:0-1571 GCA_964448185.1 uncultured Phycisphaeraceae bacterium | reverse complement strand
CGTCGTAGCACCTGCAACGATCATCGTCGGACCTTCTACGCTCGTCGTAGCACCTTCTACGGTCGTCGTAGCACCTTCTACGGTCGTCGTAGCACCTTCTACGGTCATCGTTTTTGATGTTTTTAGAGTGTTGCCTCAAGCCGCTCTGGCCCAACACCGATCGTGTGCTCTAAGCACACGCCCGGATCGAGACGCCCAGCGTTGGACGTCTTCGCCAAGGGCCACCATAACCGGCGACCAAGCACCCTCTCCCCCCCCTTTGTGTGTTATGTGTGGGAAGGGGGGGCGCAGCGCCAAGGAGCACTCTCATGTCCATCGTTCCCGATACACGTTCCGAGAAGATCACGTTCTATCAGAACCACCTCACGCCGTGGGGGAACAACGCCGTCGACATCGGCCTGGACGCACAACAAGTCGGCGACCTGGCCACGCTGGTCATCGCTGCGACCAACTCGCTGATGGCCGCCGAGGCCGCGCGCCAAGCTTCCAAGACCGCGACGCAGACATATTATGACGACGTCCGCGCCATGCACAGCGGAGCCGGCGCCGGATCCGCCATGATCTCGACCATCCTGAGCTTTGCGCAGACCACCGGCGATCCTAATGTCTACACACTCGCCGAGATCCCCCCGCCCCAGCCCGCAAGCGCTACCCCGCCTCCGGGCGTGCCGTTCGATTTTAGGGTCGGGCTCTTGCCCATCGGCGCACTCGAGCTCAAGTGGAAAGCCAACAACCCCTCGGGCACGCAAGGCACGGTCTACGAGATCCAGCGCAGTACGAATGGAGGGGGGGGCGGTTCTAACTTTGAGACGGTCGGGATCACCGGCGTGCGCTCGTTCATCGACGACACGATCGCGTCGGGATCTTCGCCGGTGATGTACCGGATCACCGGGATTCGCAGTACCAAACGCGGCGTGACCAACACGCTCACCGTGCAGTTCGGCGTGACCGGGGCGAGTATTGTGAGTTCCGTGACCGACCAAGGGGAGGGGCCAGAGAGCATCAAGCTCGCGGCGTAACCCCCCCCCTCTTTAAAGAAACATTACATCAAGATGACATCATCACCGGCCCGCCGTTCTCTGCTTCTGTAGAGAGTGGCGGGCTGTTTCGCTTGGTGTGTGGGGGGGGGGAGGGGGGGGTGACCCCGAGGCGTGCGCACGGGGCGAGTGCGGTGGCGGGTGTAGGGGGAAGAATATCTAAGTTTTGTAAGTGGGTGGCTGCGAGTGGTTTGAGCGAGTAGTTCAGAGACGGTCGGGCGGCGGTGCGCGCGCCGAAGGGTCCGTTGGTCCAAGAGTGAGCGGTCTGTTGATGGCTGCGGAAGCTTGGAGGCAACGATGGGCGAGCAGTTGGCACAACAAGATGGCGGGGTTGGTAGAGATGGGATTGATGGGGCGCTGGTGTCGGCGGTCGAGCGGCACGAGCGCGAGGTGCGGCCACGGCTTGACAAGTTGTGGCGGTACTACCGCAATGAAGGAAACGGAAGAAACAAAGGACAGTTCGAGGGTTTGCCTGCGCGGCTTCGGGGGGTAAGGAGCGCGGGGGGGGCGGGGGTTGATGATCGGGTGGCGCAG
>CAYUVO010000008.1:0-48192 GCA_964448185.1 uncultured Phycisphaeraceae bacterium | reverse complement strand
GGGTTCGCCTAGAATCGAGTTGATCTGTCGGAAGGCTCGTGGACGGTTAGGCTCAAGCGTTGAACTCCAAGCGCCGACCGAACAAGTGGGCGGACTCATGGGTATCACTGCTGTGAGTCGATCTTTGGCTGCGTGCAACAAACATTGTTTCAAACGGAATCACTGACAAGCGCATGAATCACGATCCAGACCAACAATCAGGCCAACGACCAGATCAGGGGGGCTTTACCTTTGATCGGCTAGAGCTCGCCGAGCAGTCGGGTGGCAACGATCAGGGCGCTGGCGGGAACGGCGGCGGCGGCAATGGCGGTGGGGGGGGCAAGTCGCCTTCGGATCCGTCGAAAGCTGAGCCGGGATCAAAGGCGGGGGCGATGCCCCCCGGGCGTGGGTTATTTGGGCTGGTTGGTGTGATGCTGATGGTGCTGCTGGCGGTGATGTTCATGAACTCATCGGGCACGGGCAAGACGATCACGCTCAGCGCGTTCGAGGCGTTGTGGCACGAGGGCTCGCTCGAATCGGACTCAGTCGTGATCCAGGATCACTCGGTGGTGGCGAGGTTCAAGGAAGGCTCGCCGGACACTTCGGGCGGGCGGACGGTGGTGGTGTCGTTCAACGCGATGACCAGCGAAGCCGTGACGAACAAGATTCTGGAGATCACGAACAACCGTGCGACGATCCGTCAGCCTTCGGCGTGGATGCCGATCTTGCTGACATTTGGCCCGTTCATCTTGTTGATCTTGTTGATCTGGTTCTTTGTAGCGCGCGGGCTGCGGAATGCAGGCGGCGGGCCGGGCGGGATGCTCGGTTCGTTCGGTAAGAGCAAGCACAAGATGATGACCAAGGAGATGACCGGGGTGACGTTCGACGACGTCGCGGGCATTGCTGAGGCCAAACAAGAAGTCCACGAGATCATCGAGTTCCTGCGCAACCCCAAGAAGTTTACGCGGCTCGGCGGGCGGATCCCTCGGGGCGTGCTGCTCATGGGTGATCCGGGGTGTGGCAAGACGCTGCTGGCCAAGGCGATCGCGGGCGAGGCGGACGTGCCGTTTTTCTCGATCTCGGGATCGGACTTTGTCGAGATGTTCGTAGGGGTTGGCGCATCGCGGGTGCGTGACTTGTTCAAGCAGGCGAAGGAATCGGCGCCGTGCATTGTGTTTCTCGACGAGATCGATGCGGTCGGGCGTCGGCGCGGATCTGGTTTTTCATCGGGTGGTAATGACGAACGCGAGCAGACGCTCAACGCGATTCTTGTCGAGATGGACGGGTTTAGCCCCTCGGATGGCGTGATCGTGGTCGCGGCGACCAACCGGTCGGACGTGCTCGATCCGGCGTTGGTTCGTCCGGGCCGATTCGATCGGCAGATCACGGTGCCGTTGCCTGACGTGAAGGGTCGGCTCGAGATTTTGCAGGTGCATGGCAAGAAGGTCAAACTCGGTCCCGACGTGGAACTCGAACGCATCGCGCGAGCCACCCCGGTGTTCTCGGGCGCGGATCTTGCTGCGATGATCAACGAGGCGGCGATCTCGGCGACGCTCGCGGACAAAGATTTCATCGAACACGAAGACCTCGAAGAGGCACGCGACAAGGTTCGCTTTGGCAGGAGCAGGCCGAGCCAGCGCATCGAAGAGAAAGAACGCGCCGCGACGGCGTACCACGAAGCGGGCCACGCGATCTTGCAAGTCGAGCTCGAAGACGCCGATCCGTTGCACAAGGTGACGATCATCCCACGAGGTCAATCGCTGGGTGCGACGTTCAGCCTGCCCGAGAAGGACCGAACCGGGTATGGCTTGCGGTACGTCAAGGCATCAATGATCGTGCTGTGTGGCGGCCGGATCGCAGAACAACGCTTTACGGGCGACGTGACTTCGGGTGCTGCGATGGACATCTCGATGGTGACGCGGTACGCGCGGACGATGATCCTCGAATGGGGCATGAGCAAGAAGCTCGGGTTTGTCCGCTACTCGCCGAGTGATTCCAAAGAGTTCTATCAGCCCGACAAGGACTACTCCGACGAGACAGCGCGTGTGATCGACGACGAGATCAAGGCGGTTGTTGACGAGGCGTATGCGCAGGCCGAGCAGTTGCTCGCTGAGAAGTGGGAACAGGTGGTCCGGGTGGCTGAGGCGTTGCTCAAGTACGAGACGCTGACGGCTGACGAAGTGTTCACGCTGATCCGGGGCGAGAAACTCTCGAAGGTTTCGACAGCGGATCTGCTCGCGGCTGAGCGGAAGACGCCTCCCTCTGCGCCCGCATCGAGCGGCTCTGTTGGTGAAGAACCCGAGCTGCCCCCGGGGGCGATGCCGAGTCCGGCTTGAGGAATCAGCTAAGACTCAGAAACAACCAGCGGGCAATGGTTCGCGTTCAGTCAGATTTGGTGGACGCGGGCTTGGTCTTGGTTGCATTAGGCAGGGCTTTGACGACGACTTCTTTGACGACGACCTCGGCTTCGAGTTCGCGGGTGGCCTGTTCGATGGGCTGAGCGGCGGTGAGCTTTTTGGTGCTCTGCATCTCCATCTTCTCGAACTTGCGGAGCTGGGGCATGAGCATGCGGTCGGTCGAACCCACGAACTTGTTGAAGTGCGAGACGGCTCCATCGAGCGACTTGCCCAGCGCGTTGACGTGCTCGAACGCGATCGCTGCGCGGCGGTGAAGCTCACGACCGGCCTTGAGCATCTCGTGAGCTTCTTCTGCGAGTCGGTGCTCGCGCCAGCCGACGTGGACGGCTCGGAGCAGGCCGATGAGCGTGCTTGGGCTTGCGAGAATAACCCCGCTTTCTGCGGCGAGTTCGAGCAACTCGGGTTGGCGGCTGAGCGCGGCGTCGATGAAGTGGTCGCCCGGGATGAACATGACAACGAAGTCGGGTGAGCCGTCGTATTGGCTCCAATACCGTTTGGCGCCGAGAGCTTTGGCTTGTTTGGCGACGGTGCTTGCGAAGTGTGCGAGGTGTTGTTCTTGCTCATCGGGATCGTCGGTGTTGGTGGCTTGGAGGTAGGGGTCGATGTTGCACTTGGCGTCAACGACGATCTGTCGCTCGTTGGGCAGTCGGACGATCATGTCGGGTCGGAGGATCTTGCCCTCGGCGTCACGGGTGGAGTGTTGTTCGTCGAAGTCGCAGTAGTTGGTGAGCCCGGCAAGCTCGGCGACGCGGCGGAGCTGGATCTCGCCGTAGGAGCCGCGGACTTCGGGTCGTGAGAGGGCGCGAGCGAGCCGTGCGGTTTCGTCGCGGAGCCCGTCGCTTGCGGTTGCTGAGAGGGCGATGCGTTCATCGAGTTTGAGCAGGCGTTCCTGGGTTTGGCCGAGGGTTTGGGTGATGGGTTTGAGGAGCTCGTCGAATGATTTTTTGCGTTGGTCGAGCTCGGCGGTGCTCTTGTCGTGGTGGGCCTTGAAGGTCTGCTCGGCCCGCTTTTGGAACTCGTCGCTCGCGGTCTTGAGCGCCTTGCCCGCGAGGCTCTCGAAGGTGGTCTGGGTTTGCTTGCTCAGCTCGGCGAGGCGTTGGTTGAGCAGGTGCTCTTTGTCGGCGTGGGCGGACCGCATGGCCTCGGCTTCTTGGGCGTAGAGCTGGCGGGCGGTGTCGAGCTCGGCTGCGGTCTTGGTGACCTGGGTTTGCAGCTCGCGTGATTGGGTGTCGAGCTGATCGATGTGGTCTTTGGCCTGGGTGAGCTCTGATCTCGCTTCTTGGGCGAGGAGCTGGGCAGCTTGGGCCTGGGCGTTGGCTTGGGCGAGCTCGGAGATCATGGATTGCTGCGACTCGGCGAGGAGCTTGTTGTCGCGGGCGAGCCGAAAGAAGAAGACCAGCGTGGTCAGGGCGACCGTGGAAATGGCAACGAGTCCGATGAGCAGAGGATCCATGCCCAGACTCTATCGAGATCGCGTGCCCCAAACGAGACCCGATCGGAAAGACGGCGGAATGGCGATCATCGGGAGAGCGAACCGCCTGCCAAATCGGCATTCAGCGGCTGGTAGTGGGGCTGGCTCTGGCACGCTGAAAGCCTGTTTTTGGTTGCGAGAGCGGTCCAAACGCTGATTGGTATGAATCGAGCTACAGGCACGCGGCTTGCAAATAGTCTGGTGAGATGCTCACGCTTCGCCCACAACTCGGCCCACAAGCTCCCGGCTCTGCCGGTGGGAGCGGCGCGGGGACTGGTTCTGCTGGGACTGGTCCGAACGAGGGCGGCCGCCTTGGGCTGTTGCTCGGGTACGCGGGCTGGCGGGAGCATTCGTGGGCGGATTCGCTCCCGACGCTGCTCGCCCCGATGGGGATCACCGCTCACCGGGCCACCAGCGGCCAAATGGCCTCGTCGATCATCTCGGCGACCCCGATCCATATCGCGGTTGTCGATCTGGGCTTGCCCATGGAGGATGCCCCAGCGGGTCAGCCAGCCGCGCAGGGCTCGATAGGCACACCTGATGAGGGCGGGCCGAGGCTGCTTGAGATGCTTCGGCGTCTGGCCCAGCCGCCGCACACGGTTGTGATCAAACGCAGGCGTGGTGCCCGCGACGAACGCCGGGACGTGGCAGCAGCCCTCAAGCTCGGGGCGTTTGCGGTGATCGACCCGCCGGCACCGCGCGTAGCACCAGCTCCGGTCGCACCGGGTGCCCCTGTTGCATTGGGCGAGTTAGAAGTGCTGCTCGAAGTGCTTCGGCGGATTTTGTATCGGCATTACCAGGGGCGTTGGCCCGAAACGAATCAAGCCGGGGGCGACCCCGGGCGTGTTGTTTGATGTAAGTTTTTATTGTTGAACGCGGGGACACGGTTGTGGACCCGAGAAGATTGCGAAAGGAAATGTTAGAAATGGCCACCAAGACCAAAGCAAAGACCACCACCGATATCCGTCCGCTGCACGACAAGATCATTGTTCGTCGTGACGAGGCTGCCGAGCGCACCGACGCGGGCATCTTCATCCCCGAGGCTGGCAAAGAGCGTCCCAAGACCGGCGTGATCCTCGCGGTAGGCGACGGCCAGCTCAACACCGAGACCGGCGAACGGATCCCGCTGACCGTGACCAAGGGTGACCGTGTGATCTTTACTTCGTATGCGGGCACCGAGGTGAAGCTGGATTCCGATGAGCTGCTGATTATGAGCGAGTCGGACATTCTCGGGATCGTGGAGTAAGAAGCTGATTCATCCCTCCGCACTTCGTGTATAGAGGCCGAGCATGACCCCCCAACAGCTACGACAAGCCCTGAGCAATCTCAACGGCGAGCGTGACGTTGTGTTCTACTTTGATGGTGTCGATGAGTGCCTCGTGCCGCAGGCGATGCTCATCCCCGATGAGGAAGACCATCTGGTCAAGCTCACCGACGGCAGGCACGAATACTGCATCGACGCCGAGCGCGTTGCTTGGATCAGGATGGGGTAGGAGTTCCGACGAGCCGCGACTGTAAGGGAGCGGACAGATTAGTTAGAGATCGTGCCCCGCTGGGCTGCGAGAGAGAGAACGTAAGAGAGACTGTTCGAGAGAAATGAAGTTTATAACCTTCCGATGAAACGGAGATTTGATATGGCTGCGAAGCAAATTGCATTTAACACCGACGCCCGCGAGCGGATCCACAAAGGAATCCAGAAGCTCGCTCACGCTGTCAAGGTCACGCTGGGCCCTTCGGGCCGGGTCGTGGTGCTTGAAAAATCATTCGGCGCACCTACCGTCACCAAGGACGGCGTGACGGTCGCCAAAGAAATCACGCTCGATGATCCGTATGAGAACCTCGGCGCACAGATGGTCAAGGAAGTCGCCTCCAAGTCGTCCAAGGACGCGGGCGACGGCACGACCACCGCCACCATCTACGCCGAAGCGATCTTCGCTGAGGGTCTCAAGAACACGACCGCGGGCGGCAATCCCAACGCGATCAAACGCGGCATTGATAAAGCGGTCGTGGCACTCGTCGATGAGCTGCACAACATGTCGAAGAAGGTTTCTTCGTCGAAGGAAATCGCACAGGTCGGCACGTGCAGCGCCAACCAGGACGAGCAGATCGGTTCGATCATCGCTGAGGCGATGGATAAGGTTGGCAAGGACGGCGTCATCACCGTCGAAGAAGGCAAGAGCCTCGAAACCGAGGTCGAGCTGGTCGAAGGCATGCAGTTTGACAAGGGCTATCTTTCGCCCCACTTCGTCACGGACACCGTGGCGATGGAAGCCGAACTCGAAAAACCTTACATCCTCATCCACGAGAAGAAGGTTTCGTCCGCAAAGGATCTGCTCCCGATTCTTGGCAAGGTCGCCGAGTCGGGTTCGAGCCTGCTCATTATCGCGGAAGATGTTGATTCCGAGGCGCTCGCAACGCTCGTCGTCAACAAGCTTCGCGGCATTCTCAAAATCGTAGCTGTCAAGGCTCCGGGCTTTGGCGATCGTCGCAAGGAAATGCTCGAAGATATCGCGGTGCTCACCGGCGGCACCGCTGTCATGGAAGAGCTTGGGATTGATCTTGAGAAGCTCGAACTCAAGGATCTCGGACGCGCGAAGAAGGTGACGATTGATAAGGACACCACGATCATCGTTGAGGGCGCTGGTGCGTCGAGCGACATCAAGGGACGCATCGACCAGATCCGTCACCAGGCCGAGGCGGCGTCGAGCGAGTACGACCGCGAGAAGCTCGAAGAGCGTCTGGCCAAGCTCGCGGGAGGCGTTGCACAGATCAACGTCGGCGCCGCAACCGAAGTCGAGATGAAAGAGAAGAAAGCCCGCGTCGAAGATGCGTTGCATGCGTGCCGCGCAGCGGTCGAAGAGGGCATCCTGCCCGGCGGCGGCACAGCCATCCTGCGTGCCCGCAAGGCGCTCGAAGGTCTTCGTAAGAAGGCGTCGGGCGAGGAGCGGATCGGGATTGATATTGTCTCGCGTGCGGTGACCGCTCCGGTCAAGCAGATCGCGGCCAACTGCGGGCTCGATGGCTCGGTCATCGCGGCGAAGGTTGAAGAAGCCACCGATGTGAACTTCGGGTACAACGCGCTGACCCACGAGTACGGCGATCTGGTCAAGATGGGCGTGATCGTCCCGACCAAGGTCGAGCGCGTCGCGTTGCAGAACGCGGCGAGCATCGCGGGCCTGCTGCTGACGACCGAGGCTGCGATCGTCGAGATCAAGGACAAGGCCAAGCCCGCGATGGCGGGTGGCGGCGAAGACTTCGATTATTGAACCAATCAGGTAGACTCTTAGTCGGGTCTGCCTGAATTTTATGAGGAGGCGATGATGGAAAGCCAGATAGAGTATCGAGTTGGAAGCATTTCGTTCGCTTGCAAAGGTGAAGCAGCTTGGGTTGTGGATCAAGGGCGAGGTTTCTTGAAAGACTTGCCAAAGCTGATCGAGCTAGGTGCGGCCACATCTGCTGAGGATACAGATAAAAAGGATCGACTGGATCGATCCGATTCTAAGAAACAATCTGGGTCAGGGCAGTCAGTAACTCTTGCTAAGTACCTCACAGATCGAAATGCAAACGATCAGCCAGCAAAACGGTTTCTGGCTACTTCGCAGTGGTTGCATGACAAAGGGAAAGATCGGGTTGCAATGCGAGACGTCACTACGGCAATTACACAAGCCAAGCAAAAAAAATTCAGTAATCCAAGTACTTTTCTGAGTACGAATATTAGAAATGGGCACATTGAAGGGGATGCCAAAGACTTCTTCGTGACTCATGAAGGGCGTGCGGAGCTGGGGATTAGCGAATGAGCGAAGAAGCAGTCATTTGCAGACTGAAGATCGCGCTGCAATCAAGATCGCGAACGGTTACGGATGCGCTCGAGCTGGCATTGGCTGCCGAAAATAATGCTCCCAAGTCATCAGCAGAGCTTCGAGATCTATTGGCGCATGCTGGAGTCGACATGAAGTCAACTCGTAATGCTGGGGCACTATTGAGACAGTCAAAGGGAGTTATTGCGACTCCTCAAGGCTTTGAACTTACTAGGGATCGCTTATCGAGTGTCGCGGCCCAGTTGCTTGAAGGTGAGGATCAGGGAAGCCAGGTTTCCAACAAAACCCTGAACTCGGCGCAGTCGAACGGGATTTCGCCACCGGTAGTGTTTTTTGGGCATGGCCGTAGCGAAGACTGGCGGGTGCTGAAGGACCACGTCGTAGACCGACTTGGCTGTAAACATGAAGAATACAACAGGGAACCTACAGCCGGATTGTCGCGCAAAGAGCGACTCCTTGTCATGCTCGATCGGGCGAAGTTTGCGGTTTTGGTCATGACTGCTGAGGATCAAATGGAGAGCGGTGAATGGCGAGCGAGAGAGAATGTTGTTCACGAAGGCGGGCTGTTGCAGGGAAAGCTGACGTTCGAGCGTGCGATTGTGGTGCTGCAAGATGGATGCAATGAGTTCTCGAATATTGCGGGACTAGATCAGTTGCGATATAAGCATAACATTCTTGAAGTTGCTCACGAGATTCGCGACATTCTTGTACGTGAGCAGTTGATACGCTCATAGCAGTTTCTAGCTCGCAATGGGACTAGGCTCTGTTGATGTCGGATCTCGGCGAATCGGGCATGAAGAACAATTCAGCCTACCGGATGCACATCGGCAGCACGCTTGCGCACATCAAGTGCCGCACTCACGCTGATGCGGCGTTCGAGTCATACCTGCCCCTCGATTATGGCGAGCGGTCAAACGCGAACACGGCTCCTGTGGCGGCCAGGGCTGCGAGCGACGCCACCGAGATGGCAATGACGAACATCTTGAGCATGGAGGTCAGTGTACCAGCAATGGGAGCTGCCTCAAAGAGGCGAATCTGATGCTGACGAGCGGATCGCAGCAGAGAATTATCGGGTTTGCTGGCACTTCTCGGTCCATGGCGCACGCTGACTCTTGGACCCGCTGCGTGATTTCTCTATGGAGGCCGCGCAGCCACACGAGAGGGTTCTTTTTCAGGAGAACTGGCCATGCGGCACCGCTGCCCTGATCGTCATTCTTGCTGGTGTGGTGAACGCAGCCTCGGCTGACGTCTACTCACTCGCTCCGCTGTACGAGGGCCAATGGGTGGACCCGAACTTCATCGGTGGTGACGGCCAGCCGGTCAACGGCTCGGCGATGCTCGAACTCGACCTCATCACCGATACCGGGTCGAATGATGATCTGCTGGTGACGATGACGCTGGGTGGGAGCCCGGGCGTGCCGTCGCTGCCGTCGTTCTTGGCGGTGCTTGAGGTGCAGCCCGATGGGTCGATCGCGGAGATTGGGATCGAGTTTCCGTCGCTCGATGGCGATCTGGTGTTCAACACCGGGGCGGATAACTTCCCGACGCCGACGATGGATTTCCAGCTCGCGGTGGATGGGACACTTGCGATCGTGATTCACAATCCGATGGCGTTTGGGCGAATCGACGCTGTGGGCACCTGGACAGCCGATTTGTTTAGCATCACCGCCGATGTGCTCGATGCCAATGGCGGTCTGATCTCGGGCGGGGGCACGGTTATCGCCACTCCGATCCCGGCTCCAGCTGGGCTCATGGTCGCTGGATGCGGCCTGGTGGTGCTTTCGGGCCGATCACGGCGACGCTGAGCGAGCGCATACCTCCTATACACGCTCCGAATAAACAACCTCGCAGGGCAATCGAGCCGAGGGGTGGCTGTTTCGCGCGGATTGAGCGCAAGTGCTGCTGGTGCTTTCTCGAAAGAGACCCGGTGTTTGCATGGGGTATCGCAGGAAATGCGAGGGGATGGCCTCGGTTTATCCCTGTGATACACCTAAAATAAAACGAATACACATGAGGGTGTAAGCCACGAATGTGCCAATTTGAGCACATCACAGCTTCCGAGTGAGTGTTCGTGCTCCCCAAATACCCGAACAAATCAATATCTTTGTGCTGAGCAAGGAATATGCACAAAAATTTGATGTCGTATCTTGATGCGGGGCAGGATCTTGGTATTGTTGCTCTAGAGAGACGGTGTGTGTGTTTGCCACATCAGGAATGATAATCCTGCACATCTGTGCATAGTGGGAGAGAAGACATGAAGATCAAGACAACTATTGGTGCGTTGGTCGCGACAGCTGGAGTAGCAGCGGCTCAACCCGCCATCATCTCCTTTACTTACAGCGATCTTTCAGCAAGCTTTGACAGCGGCACCGCCGCGTACACAGCGGTCGCTGACGCGGACACCTCGGGTGACGTCACTCGTTTGGACGCAACGCCCGGCTCGTCGGAGTTCGACTCAGGCTCGTTCCCAGCAGCGTTCGCCGATGCGCAGATCTCGATGACGATCTCGAACATCGGTGCAACAACCGCTGACGGCAACGGCACCATCACGCTGACCGACGCCAACGGCGATTTCATCCTTGCTGACGTCAACGGCATCTTCCGCAACGTCGGCGGCGCCATTTTCTATGAAGGGGCTCTTTCCAACGCCTTCTTCATCGACGTGACGGGCGATAACCTGTTCGACGGCAGCACGGGGGGCTCGTTTGTTACCCCCGCGACCGGCCCTTACGCCGGCTCGATCGTCGAACTGTTCTTCAACCCGGGCTCGTTCTTCGCTGCAAGCTTCAGCGATGAGACGACGCTGGCCAGCGGCCTGCTCGTCCCGGCCCCAGGCACCGCAGCCCTGTTGGCGTTTGGTGGTCTGCTCGCAGTGGGCCGACGCAGAGGCTGATTCTTGCATGGACCCGCTCAATCAGCGGGGCCTGATTCGCTTGGATCGTGTGATCTTTGCATGATCTGACGCGGGTCAACACACTTCATGATCTCTCAAGCAACCTGCCTTTCTATAGGCAGGTTGTCTTTTGCGCTCGCTGCCTACAGAGCAGATCCCCCTCTTCTGAGTACCTGTTGAAGGTGCGTTTTCGGGCATGCTCAAACATTTGTGCTGTCTGGAAAACGGTAATCGGACGTGATCCCTTGGTTACTGAGCACCTCCAAGGGCTCGGGAGGCCTGTTTTCTGTGTTTTCACCGAGAAACGGCTGGTGATGCCCGAAACACATGGCCCACTGTAAGTAGCGATCGCGGAAACGTGATCGGGAGACAACGCTTCCAGTGTTCCAAGACAAGACATGTGCTCATGAAGGGGATTTGAAAATGCAGAAGAAGATGCTCACCATCGGGGCCCTCGCGGCCATTGCAGGCACCGCAGCGGCCCAGCCCGCGATCGTGTCCTTTACCTACAGCGATCTGACCGGTTCATTCGACGCAGGCAGCGGTTCGTACACCGCTTCGGCCAGCGCGATGACCGCTGGCGACGTCACCCGGCTCGACGCCAACCCAGGTTCGGCCGAGTTCAACACGGGAACACTGCCCGGATCCATGGCCGACGTCCAGATCTCGCTGAGCGTGACCAACATCATGGCAAGCGGAGCTGACGGCAACGGCACCATCACCTTGACCGACGACGACGGAGACACCATTACCGGTAATCTCGATGGCCAGTTCGTCGCGATGTTCGGCTCAGTCTTCTTTCAAGGCGCGCTGACCAACGTCTTCATCAACGATATCTCACCCGACGGCACCTTTGACGGCTCGAGCTCGGGTTCGTTCTCGACCGCGTTTGGAGCACCCGGCCCCTACTTCGGTTCGCTTGTTGAGCTGTTCTTCGATCCGGGGAACTTCTTCAACTCGAGCTTCAGCAACGAGACGACGCTGGCCAGCGGCCTGATCGTTCCTGCACCGGGCACCGCGGCACTCGCCGGCCTTGGCGGACTGCTCGCCATTCGTCGCCGACGCGCCTGAACGGCACCCTCTCCCTGAACATCGTCGAAAGACGGTTGCTTGAGAACACACCTTTCCTTGAACCTCGCCCAGCAGTGGGCGAGGTTTTTATATGGCGGTGCGCGTCACGCCTATACCTAATACCTAACCCAGTGAGCCCTCGCGAATCGAGTGACCGGTAGAGGTGGGGGGGAGCGCAGTGTGTGGATGGGAGATGTCGCGATGAGCGTGGAAGTGTTTGCTACGCCGCTGGGGGCGGGGGCAGGTTCTTCTTGAGCTTCTCAGCTTGGCGGGCCTGGTTAGGAACCTTGACCTTGCTGACGAGCCCGATCTTGGAAGCGGCCCAGATCACAATCCAGCTCACATCGAACTGCCACCAAGCCAGGCCGTGGCGGGCGGAGGTCGGGAATGCGTGATGGTTGTTGTGCCAGCCTTCGCCGAGTGCGAGGATTCCGACGATGGGATTGTTTCGGCTCTCATCGTGGGTGCGGAATGGCTTTGCGCCCCACACATGGCAGATGGAGTTGACGCTCCAGGTGACGTGGTGGACGAAGACAACACGCACGAGGCCGCCCCAGATGAATCCGAGCAGAGCGCCCATCCACGAGAGCGTGATGAGTCCGCCGAGGACGGTGGGGATGAGCATCGAGAGCACCGCCCAGAGAGGGAAGAGCTTGTCGATGGTGACCATGAGTTTGTCTTTGTAGAGATCCGGGACGTAGTCGGTGAGGACGAGACGCTTGGGCTCAAAGATCCAACCGACCTGCGCGCGCCAGAGGCCTTTGAAGATGCCTTTGATGCCTCCGCCGTAGCCTTGGGGGGAGTGCGGATCCATTTCGTGATCGCTGTGCTGGTGGTGGCAGCGGTGGTACGCGACCCATCGCATGAGCGGACCTTCGACAGCCATTGACCCGGCGATACCAAGTAGCGCGACCATCCAGCGGTTGGTCTCGAACCCTTTGTGCGTGAAGTATCGGTGGTACCCGATGGTGATGCCCAGGCCGGTGATGATGTACATGCCGAAGAAGAGAGCGACTTCGAGCCAACCGATGCCCCAGCCCCATGTGTAGATAGCCGCCGAGATCAGTGCCACAAACGGCATCAGGATCACGACGAGGTTCGTGACCTTCTGGTCCATGGGAAGGTCTTCGTGCTCTTCGTGTTGTTCGTCATGCTGTTTGAGGTCGTCTTTGAGATAGACCTCGGGGGGGTAGGTGATTTCTTGAGGGACGCTCTCGGATTTGATCTGTGAGTGTGTCATGAAAGGCGCGGCTCCGGGTTTCTCCGAAGCCGCGATGAGTTGATTTGAGTCATGCCCGCAAGGGGCAAGACGTGCAGGGTTTTACCAGCGACCGCCGCCGCCGCCGCCACCGCCGCCGCGGTTGTAACCGCCGCCGCCGCCGCCGCCGCCAGCTTCGCGAGCGCGAGCTTCGTTGACGGTCAGGGGACGACCGCCGCAATCGAGGCCGTTCATGGTTTCGATGGCTTTGTCGGCAGCACCGGCATCGCTCATCTCGACGAACCCGAAGCCGCGGCTGCGACCGGTTTCACGGTCGGTGATGATCGAGGCCGAGGTGACTTCGCCATGCTCGGTGAACAGGTCACGCAGACCCTGTTCGCTGATGTCGAAAGGGAGATTTCCAACGTAGAGCTTCTTCATAATAACTTTCCGATACCTGAACCCGAGGGAGACTGGAATCTGATCAGGGGACGACTCGGGATCGCACACTGGCCGCGCAGCCCGGACATCGTTGCCTGCTGCGTGCAAGATGATAGGAGGCACCAACGCTCGAGAGGAGAGACAAAATCAAAATCGGAGCACAAGGGGCGAAATAGGGGTTCTGGCACTGTCAAGAAGGGGATATCTCTGAAGGTTGGCTGGATCGAAAGACCTGGAATGAATAACGTGACTTGATGAGACTGCGTCTCAGTCTCGCCAACAACTACGGCTCGTGTACCGGAGACATCCCCGATGAACATTTCCCCATCAATCGCAAGAATCATCATGGCAGGTACGGTGGGTGCTGCGGCTCTGGGGTGGACGAGCCAGGCCAACGCTGATCTCACGACGCCCACCGCATTCGGCTGGGATCGGGGCGACGCAGACTCGGCGTACTTCGAGTGGGACTTCTTCTTCACGACCTTCGGCGGCAACTTCCCCGATGTGGGCGTGTTCCCGTCGCCGCTGCCCGTGAGTTGGTCGACGCCCGACGTGATCGAAACCACAGGCAACGGCTTTATCACCTCGACCGGGAACATCTACTCGTTCACCCACATCACCGAGTTCGAGGTGATGGTGCCCAACTACGGCCGATCCGATTCGGGCTTGAAAACCAGTGTGCTCGTGCAACTGCGAACAGTTGGCAAGGAAGTAGACCCCGCGTCATTGCGGGTAGATGGCCAATCGCCGGTGGAGACGATCGAGCTGCTGCGTGAACCGATCGAGGGCGACTTCGGCGGCGGGTTCGTCCAGGGCTTCATTCTTGAAACGCTGTTCCGCTTTGAGTTGATCGGCAACGCGGATGACTATCTCATTGAGTTCAAGGCGATCGAGCCGTCGATGAGCCTTGATCGGTTGGTGGTGGACACGTTTGTGAGCGAGGGCTTGTGCGTGGGCGATATCGCGGACGACTTCGGCACGCTCCCACCCCTCGGTGGTCCCGACGGCCAAGTTGGGTTCGGCGATTTCCTCGCATTGCTCGGGCTCGTCGGTCCTTGTCCCGGCGGCGGGGCACCCGGCTGCGCCGGCGATATCGCCGACGACTTTGGCACCCTCAACGGCGGCGACGGCATGGTGAGCTTCGGCGACTTCCTCGCGCTGCTCGGGCTGGTCGGCCCCTGTTTGTAGCGAGGCGTTTCCAGTGCCAATGAGCTGAGGATCCGAAACACCCGCGAGCGGTGTCCTATTCCACATTCTGTGATTTATGTCGTTTTTCCCCCAACTCTTGGCCAGTTGCCAAGGGGAAATCCGCATAATCGCACTACGATGCGTTATGGGCCCGGCATTGAGCTGGTGCCCCATCGTGAAACTGATTCGTGAACCCGATTGTGTATCCGAGGAGAACCCCTGTGAAGAATACGAATTTGATGTGCGTGACCCGTCTCGTGACTGTTGCCGGTTTGGCTTTGGCTGCCAGCACCCTTACCGCTACCCCCGAGAATCCCTCCGGTGCCCCAGAGGGCTACACCGGAGCGGGCAACTCGGGCGTGGTGCATCCCAGCGTGCCCGATGACGCTTTCAATGCTCCGACCAAGCCGGGCACGGGCGTGATGATGCTCCCCGAGACCCAGACTGAACCCGCGAACCCGGGAACCGGCCACGGCCCGCTCGATCGCATAGGCAACGTCGTCGTCGAGTTTGACGACAACGCGACCGCTGAGCAACTCGATCTGGCAGCACAGATCGACGCGGCGTGGCAGACCGGCGAGTTTGATGCAGGCCGCGACTTGATCGCTCAGCTTCGTGCGACTGGCTTTGAGGGCGGCATGGGCTTCTCGTGGGATCAAGAGGGCGAGCAAGGCGCGAGCAAGATCTTCGATGTGTTCAACCCGGATCGCAGGGTAGGTGCGCCTCGTGATGGTGCGACCGGCTTTGAGATGGACTTCGCCCCCGGCGGGAATCTCTACGTGTTGGTCAGCTGGCCCGATGGCTGGAGTATGAACCGCTCAACCAACGGCGGCAACACCTGGACCGAAACATATTTTTGGCTCCCTGGCCCTGGTGGCTTCACGGATGCCGACATCGCGGTGGTTGATGGATTTGTGTATGTCGGGTACATCGCAGAGGACATTGACGCCCGGCTCCGCAGGCTCAGCGCCGCAACAGGAATCGTCGACAACGCCTACTTCTTTGAGACAATCCTCACAGCGGTCGGTGCCGAGATGCCACTACTTGATGTGGCGATCGAGGGCAACGCCGACTCGTTTGAAAACCGAATCTTCTATTCGGTACTCAAGTCCGACAACACGATCTACTTCGGCTTTGACGACTCCGATGACGGCACCACGTTCTTCGATAGATCACCGCCTGCGGCGAATGCGGTCGGTCCGATCGACATGCATTGGAACGAAGGCTTCGCCTCAGAGGCGGTGTTCATGTCATATCTTGATACCTCGGGCAACATTCATGCCGCGAGTTGGGGTGGCGGCGTACCGTGGACCGACACGATCGTAACAAACACGACGGCGTTCAACCCTGATGTCAAGATCTCGGCGTATCAAGATACGATTATCGTTGGCTACGAGAACCCGACTGCTGGAGGTGACCCCGCCGTTTCATATCAGATCTCCTATAACGGCGGGACTTCATACGCATCCGGCAGCCAGTTCCCCGCGGGCTCGCCGAGCCCCTTCATGACCGATGTTGCAGCCGGCCTCGGCTACGGCACCGCTCAAGTGACCAACTTCGAAGACGGTGCATTTGATCCTATTGAGCTTCGTCAGCGCCCGACTTACGCACCCGGATTCTGGCCCAACTCGCTCGTGACGAACGAAGTGGATCTCCTCTCGGGTGGCGAGATGGCGGTCGAGGCTCTGCCCGCACCAGCAGGCGTCGCCCGCTATGGGGTGATGTTCCTTGACGGCAATCGCGCGCCGTATTTCGACCGGGTTGATATTTCTTGCCCGGGTGATATCGCTGACGACTTCGGCTCCATCGGCCCCGACGGCATGGTGAGCTTTGGCGATTTCCTCGCGGTGCTGTCGCGCGCGGGGCCCTGCGCCGGCGGCACCCCCGGTTGCGTCGGCGACATCGCTGACGACTTCGGCACGATCGGTCCTGATGGCATGGTGAGCTTCGGCGACTTCCTCGCGCTGCTCGGCCTCGTTGGTCCCTGCTAAAACTTAGCAGCGACATCCCGACTCAGTCACAGGCGGCTCCACACGGGTGGGGCCGTTTTCTTTTTTAGAAATGATTACGCCGCGAGCCGGAGTTGCGTCACGTGTGCGAACGGGTCGTCCCATGTCGCCCACACATCAGGCCCCATCGCCATTTCCTGATCGGTCAGCAGGCACGCTTCGAGCGCACACGCGGTGCGCCCGCGGTCAAGCTCTGCGCCGATGATCGTCAGCGACTGGCAGCGGTCGCCCCAGGGCTCGTTCCATGATTCAAAGATCTCGCCCCATTGTTCGCGGTCGCCGGGCCACGACGCGGGCGGCGTGCTCGCCCACCAGCGTTCGCCCGTGCTTAGACGAAGGTCGAGCCCGCGATGGTCCCACTGCACTCGCCGATCACTTTGCGTTGCAAGCCACGCGGTGCCTTTGGAGCGGGTGGAGAGCAGCGAACCGCCTTCGATCGCAGCACGCAATCGACCGGGATGCAACGGGCGGCGTGCATCGAACACCATCGCACGCAGCGGCACCTGCACCGGCTTTCGGCATTCAACGCCGGGCGCGGTCCAGACCGGATCGATCACCGAACCGGCACGGATCGAGCCGTCGGTGGTGGTCTCGATGCTTGCGTCAGGGTTGAGCGTGTCGAGCCAGCGGATGGTCTGATCGATCAGATCCTGCGCAGCTTGATCTGCAAACGAGAGCACGATCAAAGTCGATGCGAATACCTGGCGTTCGATGAGATCGCCCGGCGTGATGGTGCCCGGGCCGAGCGTTTGGGTGTCGAGTTCCAAGCGATCATCGAGGAGAGTGCGTACATCAAAGACGCTCACCACGCCGTCGATCGCCCAGCGGTTTTCGCCTGCGTTCTCGAGTGATGCGAGCATGGGGCCGGTGGAGCCTCCGCCCGCGAGTTCGACAAGTACTCTCCCTGATCGTGCGTTGGCACCGAGCAACTCGACCGCTCGGTCGATGGCGTCGGCGAGCGCTCCCGGACGCTGCGTGCCGCATTCGCCTGCGAGACTGATGACCCGCAGGCCATCGCTCTCAAAGATCGGTATGTCGTGATCGAGTTTGGTCAACTCGTTCGAGACGACCGCGACACGCGAGGCTCCGAACTGCTTGGCGAGCGAACGCACTACCGAAGTCTTACCAGCACCGAGCGAGCCCGTGATGATCGTTACGCCGCACCTTGCCATGGGACACCTCCAGTATCGGTTGGTCATCGCCTGTTGAGCCCGACCGGTTCTCCGTTTGGGAGGGGAAAGACGGGCTCTGTCGGGGAAACCATCGGCGGAGGGAGCCGACCGCTTGAACCAAGGTCCGAAATAAACTGTTATTCAGTCGTTCTTGCTCGCCGAATCGTGCTCGGCATCGAAATCGAGGCACACCGAGTTGATGCAATATCGAACGCCCGTCGGCGGCGGCCCATCGGGAAACACATGCCCGAGATGTGAACCACACGCGGCGCACCGAACCTCGGTGCGGACCATGCCGCAGCTTGTGTCTTTGATCTCGGTGATGGCGCCGTCGAAGGGTGCAAAGAAGCTCGGCCAGCCGCACCCGCTCTCGAACTTCGCGTTCGACCGGAACAGCGGAGCCCTGCACGCGGCGCACCCGAATGTGCCGACGCGGTCCTCTTTGAGGTGCTTGCCGGTGTGCGGCGGCTCGGTGCCGCCCTCTCGCAACACGCGGTACGCCTCGGGCTCGAGCTTCTGCTTCCATTGGTCATCGCTGAAATCTTGAGTCGGCTGATCGCTGGTCATGCGTGTTCGTTCCTGGGGGCTGATGGCGAAGGCATGTTCTCGTCCGCTCGTCGCAGCGTTGGCTGTGATTCAGGCAAGAACAAAGCTTCATCGCCTTGGAGGAGCTGGTGTTTGAAGCTCTTGATGAACGCGAAGCCGTGAAGCTTGCGGAGGTCTTTGAAGCGTTCGACGCCGCGTTCGCGGAGCTTGTGCAGACACAGTTCGGTGAGCTTGGCGGTCGCCACGGTATCGGCCTCAGCGGAGTGATGCCCGTCGATCGTGATGCTGTGCGCTGCGCATGCGCGTTTGAGTGATATCGCTGGTCCGAGCCCAGCCATCGCCCGAAGCCGCATCGAACACACAAACGGGAGCTCAACTTCGAGCCCGACTTGCTTGAACTCGGCGCACAGGAACCGCACATCAAAGTGCGCGTTCCACCCCGCAACAACAGCTCCATTGACCGCAGCCAGCAGCTCGCGCGAGATGCCCCCAAAGCTCGGGGCGTGCTCGACGTGCGCCTCGGTGATGCCGTGAACATGCGTTGCGCCCATCGGCCTGCCCGGATTAATGAGCGTGCTCAGCACCGTCTCGCGACGCCACCCGATCCATCCGTCCTGTTCGCTCACTACCGGTTCGAGCCGAACCACGCACAGCTCGACGATGCGGTCATCATCTGCACGCAATCCTGTCGTCTCGACGTCAACCACCGCGATCGGTGTACGGTCGAGCAACGCAGCCGCGATGCCCCGGTCGTCCGCGTCTCGCCGAAGCCGACCCGCAGCACCGCGGGCCTGGCCGATGCGCCCGCGTTTGGCGCCCCGAGATTCCGAGCGTTGGGCCACGTTCATGCAACCCCGTCGAGATTGGTCTCTGCATGGTCCGCTTCGCATATGCGCCGAAGATCGGCGAGGTCATTCTCGCGGCACTTGCACATCGTGCCCTTCATCAGTGGCGTCAGCACGACCCCCATGACCTTGGCGGTTGTCGTCAGGGGCGTCGCGGTCATGTGCAAGCGAACAACCGTCTGATCTTCACCCTCTTGCTCGAATGTGTAGCGGGTTTGGTACCGCACGCCGCAATTGTCCGCCACGATTTCGATGGCTTTGTCCTGCTCGAACGCGGTGACTTCCATCTCCTCGACCGCTTCCTTGCCGAAAATTATACGCGTTTCTCTAAACCTCGTGCCAACACAGGTGGGTCCGTCGGTGAGCATCTCGACGTTGGTGATGCCGCTGACAAACTCAGCAAGGTTTGCAAAGTCGGTTGCTCTCTCGAAGACCTCTTCGAGCGGAGCAGTGATCGTGATCTCGCATTGCAGTTGGCTCATCTACTCATTCTCCATTCGGGAGCGCGTCGTGGCGGGCTTCCTCGGCCATGATCTGGCCCACGACACTCCGCGCGATCTCATTAGGCACGGGGAACGTCAAGCTGTAGTGCGCGATTCGCCATTTGTGGTCATCGCGACGTTCGAGCACTCCAGTCCCTCGGCAGTTGCCGTAGGTCTCGTTGACAAGCTCTTCGTCGAACCACGCGGTCGTTCTATCTTGACTGATGGTGACTTGCCTACTCGTGGGGCGGTAGGTCCAAGCGCCTTGGCCGTACTCCACCGGCCCTTTGAAGTAAGGCTTGCAGAACTCGATGAACTCATCGCCGACCCATCGCTCGGTCTTGTCGGTTCCGAGGAACACGACGTCGTCGGTCATCAAGCTGGTGTAGAGCTTGAGATCACCCGTCGCAGCGGCTCGGTGCCAACTCTCAACGACATGATTGATCTGCATCTGAGGCTCAGGCGCCACCTGAATCAGGGGAGGCACGCTCTCACAGCCCACCAAAGAGGAAAGAACACCCAACCCAACCAACATGATAAGAAAATGTTTCATTCGATCGAGCCCTTTCGGAACTGCCGAGACCGGAGCTTGAGAGTGCCGGTTCATCGTGCCACCTTCCTGACGGCCTTCTTCTTTGCAGCCTTCTTCACCACTTTCTTCTTGGTCGCTTTCTTCTTCATGACCTTCTTCGTCGCTTTCTTGGCGGTGGTCTTGGTGGCTGGCTTGGTCGAAGCCCCCTTCGCCCGCTTGGCCTTGACCTTCTCAGGCAACTTCGATTCGTACATCGCCATGTACTCATCGCACGGGCATCGGCTCACCAACTCGCCCAGCACGTCCAGCGGCACGTCCTCAAGCTTCTTGACCCGCACGCACGATTTGCCCATGTCGAGCTTCTTGCCCGTCGCCTTCCAAGCCTTCGTAAACCACGCCTGAAGCTTGGGGTCCATGTACGCACAAAACAGGTACAACCCGATGTGATTCTTCTGGCTCGCCACGCTCACAAACGGCACGGGTTGTTTGGGATCGCAGTGATACCCCTGGGGGCACACGCTGTGGGGCACGAAGTACCCCATCATGCCGTAGTGGATGCCTTCTTTGTAGCCCTTGGGCAGGTTCTTGCGGATGACCTTGCGGATCGCTTGGAGAGCTTTCTTGCGGTCATCGGGCTGGCTTGCGATGTATTCGGAGACGGTGGCTGGTGCGTCTGGCATGCCCCCAGCATACCAGCGCCCTCTGAATGAGAGCTATGAGAGCTCATGGCAAGAACCTGAAAGTGTTGCAGCAACCGGGTAAGGTCGCTGCAACAAGGGCGAAAGTGAGGGGCCAAAGGGGGGATCGACGCGTCCTTGCGTCCGGGGCCGAGTCCTGTTCGGCGAGCCCAATGACCCAACTTTCTAGCGTTCCCGTCCTTGGGAACTCGATCTCATCAATGAAGCCGACGGGACGCGGTCAGGCGGCCCGGCATGGTGGAATCACACAAGATCATGGAGATCCTGTAGGATGCGCTCGATTCTGTGCGGCCAACCGGGCAGACAGATCGGGCAGGCGGGCCAAACGCTCGGCCTCTCGACTCAGCCAGTCGGCCCGGTCGTGGATCTCGAGATGGTTGAACGTGCCCACCAGTGTGATGTCCTTGGGCGTCCCGTCCTTGGGCATGCCGACCAGTTCGAGGTGCTTGCGTGGCAGGGTCAATCGGTGCGCCGAATCTTCCGTGATCCTCTCGGAATAGCCGAAAAGAATCCGGTTGAGCTCGGCCAGATCGCCGTCGGGACTCAGGGCCTGTTCCACACCGCCCGCCAGAGCAAGAAAGGTGGCTTCTGGAAACAACCACAGCGTGCCGTCGGCTCGAGGTGTCGAGACCCAGACCAGGCGTGGAGCGTCCGTGCTCGTCGCGCCCGGCTGAACGCCCCGAAATTTGACGGGGATCGGGACCCGCGATTTGGAGTCGATCGTGACTTCTGCTTGTCCGATCAGTGACACTGTTGGACTCCTCGTTGGTCATAGATGGGATGATGCGACACAAATCAACACATGTCAACACCCCTTGGCCAAGAGTCGGCGATATTCGAGCAGATTGTGCGGCGTATGTGGACAAGCAATTGATATTAGGAATATGATCGGGTATATTGGGCCGATGGTTCCCATGGGGCCAGTTCACAAGCGAACGTGGGTTCGCAGCGGGTGGATTCGGTTGGCGGGGATAGCGGTGGGCGGTGGGGGCGTGCGGTGATCTACGAAAGCGGTCGGCAGCCATGAATGAACCGACAACCAGCCTTGAGGCAGCGCTCGACTCGCTCACGTCGGGTGTGTTCGTCATGACCTCGTTCCACGAGGACAAGCGAACAGGGGTGCTGGTGCGATCGGTCCAGTCGTGTGCCAACGAGCCTTTACTGATCTGCGTGGCAGCCCGAAAAGGCCACTGGATCGAGCCCGTGATCCGGGACAGCCGCGTCTTTGCGGTGTGTCAACTCGGTGACAACGATCTGCTCGCCCGCCGCCGATTTGCACATGATCTCACCGAAGAAGAGCAGGGCGACCCGTTCACCGGCATGGACGTGCGCACCCTCGAGACCGGGGCTCCGGTGCTCAATACATGCGTGCTCGCGATGGATTGCGAAGTCGTTCGGCACTTCGATCTCGAGGCCGACCACGAGCTGTATATCGGGCTGGTTGTCGCCTCGACCATCAAGCCTGTAAAGTGATCCGATGCTTGTGCCAATCAACCGTCGCTCTCGATTCGTCCATGTCTGTGTGATGTGCGCACTCGGGGTGTCGATCGCAGCCGCTCTGACTGGGTGTCAGTCCGCCAGTTCAAGCACCGCGTACTTTCGCCCTGAACCCATCGCGGGCTCGATGGGCGTCGTCTACATCTATCGCGTGGATGGAGCCTCAGGCTCAGCGGTCGAGGTCGTCGTCGATAACCAATCTCGTGGTTCGATCAGGCGCGGCGAATACCTCGCAGTGCCGGTGACAGCGGGGGAGCACTTCGTGCGTGTGCAAAACGAAGGCAGCGCGGTGCGGCGGATCGAACTCGGCGAAGGCGAGTCGAGATTTCTCGAAGCGGTCGTCGCGAAGTGGCACCGTCAGATCAGCCTTGATGTACCGTCATTGGACGTGGGCCGAGACCGGATTGTGCGCGCCAAACAAGTGCCCACTGAATGAACCAACTACACCTTTGCGAGTGGTTGCGCAAGTTGGATGAACTGTTGCTCGAAGCGTTTCTCGCTAAACCGCAGGGCGTTTGCCCGGCAGGCATGCGGGTCATGGTGAACCCGACCAATCGCAGAGGCGAACGCATCGAGCGTGGGCACGAGCAAGCCGCAGCTTGGATCGTTGACGGTGTCGAGAGCGCCGCCTTTGGCGAGTGCGATCACCGGCGTGCCGCAGGCCTGGGCTTCGACCGCGGTGATGCCGAAGTCTTCGGTCTGTGGATAGAGCAGGGCGTGCGCACAACGGAGTTCATTACGCAGTTGCTCATCGCTGATGCGCCCTAGGAATGTTACATCGCGGCCAAGGCGCGCAGCGTGCGCACGCAAGCGGCGTTCGTCCGAGCCCGCCCCGGCGATCCTGATGGGTCGGTTTGCACGCATCGCTGCATCAATCGCTGCATCGACACGCTTATAAGGCTCCAACGCCGAGACGACGAACAGATGTGGCTCTCGATTGACGCTGGGATCAGGGGTGAAATAGTCTGTGCGCACGGGCGGGTGGAGGACGTCTGCGTGGCGGCCATAGACTCGCGCAATCCGTGACGCGATGTGCGAAGAGTTGGCGAGCATCACGTCCGAACGGTTCGCGGTCGCGCGGTCCCATCGGCGAAAGAACGGCGAATAGAGCCCGAGCCCGAGTCGGCGCATGAGCGAGCCTTGCGAATAGTCGCTCTGTTGTGACCATGCGTAGCGGGCCGGGCTGTGGCAATAGCACAGGTGCGGTACGCCCATGGGCGCGCGCAGGCTCTTGATCGCAGCCGAGCTTGTCGAAATGAGCAGGTCGATGGGTTCGCTTGCGTGCGAATGAGCGAGCTGCTGAGAGAGTTGCTCGACGGCCAATGGATACAGGGGAAACATCCATCGCCTGAGCTTGCCCGCAGCCCCGGGCAGGCGGCCGACTGGGGGAACCACTCGTGGGATCGTGTCGATAACGGGTCCGATCGCGGCGCCGTTATCGGCCATGGTGTAGAGGTGGGTGAGCGTGTGGCCTCGATGGGCGAGCGTGCGGGCGATGGCTTCGAGGACTTGTTCGCCGCCGCGAGCTACGACGGTCCAGTCGTGCGCGAGTGCGATGCGTAAAGGCTGCTCTGGGGGTGTTGGGATTGGTGGGTGGAATAGAGGCATATGGGGAAGGGGGACGAGGGGGGGGTGGCTAGCATCGGTCATGGACGGCACTTCAGAACAGCGTTGTGATACTTCGTCTGAGGGCTGGCTTCGCAAGGGCGACGGGCCTGCCTGGAAAGAAAATCGTTTGGGTGTGGACTACCGGGAGGTGGCTCGTTCGCTCGGGCCGCCGGTGGTTCCGATTATTGATACGCATGCGCACATCATGGGCTCTCGCGCCGCCGAGGTCTATGGCGAAGTCGCCCAATGGTTCGGGGTCGAGCGGGTGTATTCGCAAAGCCGCCTTGCGGGGGCGGCTGCGGTCAAGGCGGCTTTGGGTGACCGCGTGCGGTTTGTCGCGTTCCCTGATTGGGGCGCGGGTGATGCTCAGGCGGTGCATCGCGGGGCGTATCTTGATGTGATCCGTCGCTGGCATGGCGAGTTTGATGCGAAGTGCGTCAAGTTCTGGAGCGGGCCCGGGCTGTGGGACATGGCTTCCAAGGACGGGTCCGATGCGAGCGACGTGGTGCCGTTCGACTCGCCGTGGCGGGTCAAGCAGGCCGAGCTTGCGTGCGAGCTGGGCATGATGCTGATGGTTCACGTCGCCGACCCGGACACATGGTTTGCGAGCAAGTGGGCCGACGCTTCACGTTACGGCACGAAAGAAGATCAGTACCGAGGGCTCGAAGTGATGGTCGCGCGGTTCAACGATCGGCCCTGGATCGCGGCGCACATGGGCGGCTGGCCCGAGAATCTAACATTCCTCGAAGGCTTGCTCACTCGGCACGACAACTTATATCTCGATACGTCGGCGACCAAGTGGATGCTGCGTGCGCTCAGCAGCCACGAGCCGAGCATGGTGCGTGGATTCTTCGAGAAGTGGCGAGGGCGATTGCTGTTTGGTTCGGACATCGTGACGACCGACGAGCACCTCAAGGCTGCGGACACCGAGCATCCTCGGGGGTTGCAGGCGACGAATGAATCCGAAGCCCAACAGCTCTACGCAAGCAGGTATGCGAGTCTTCGCACGCTGTTCGAGACACGGTTCGAGGGTGAATCGCCGATCGCGGACCCGGATCTTGCGATGTTAGAACCCGAACGGTTTGATGCGATGAGCGCACCAACGCTCCGGGGTATGGGGCTCGGTCGGGAGATCTTGCAAACGCTCTACCGCGGTGCGCACGAATCAGTCGTCGAGGCGTGGGCGAACGGCACATGGAAGGTCGGGGGCGCAAGCGGGAAAACATAAGATGTTGCTCTCGTGTGTGGCGAGCACGAAACGCGAGCGAGTGATCTGTCCGTGCTGTAGTTCACGGCCCGGCGTTGGCTTCAATGAGCACCGGCTCGACGCGCTGGGTGTAGCTGTGGGCATCGCTCAGCAGGTCTGCGATGAGCTCGGCGGTGGGGGGATCGAGCTTAGCGGTGAAGCTGCCGGTGTAATCGACCGTGCCGAGTTGATCGGCGAAGTCGGGCGTCGAACGAACGAGCTTGAGCGTCGCGTTGGCGATCGAGCCGCCCACGGAGCGGTCGCCTGAGTCGCCGCGTTGATAGATGAATCCGCCCCCGCCGTAGACACCGATCGAGCCGTTGGAGAGCACGAGGTGGCGGACGACCGCTGAGGACGCGGTGGGTTCGATAGGAGTTCGGCCCGCCTTGGGTTTGAGGAACAGCTTGATGTGAACGATCGAGCCCGAGAGTTCATCGAGCGTTATCGCGGGGTCGAGTTGATCGGCGGAAAGATCGGTGAAGTAGACATCGGCCTCACCCTGGCCCCGGTCGATGTACGCGATGGTGGACAGGTGTGGCGAGAGCGTGTTCCCGGTGGTTTCGCCGGTGGCTGTGAGGCTGCCGCTGCTCGCGACAAAGCGCCCGAGGCCGGGAATACGCGAACAACTGCCTAAAATAAAGAGCGACAGCATTGCTGAGGCACACAGAATGGTAAATGTCGGTCCCGAGAACTTCTGGGCTGATCGTGTGGAGGGGAGGGGCATACGGGCACCATATCGCGGTTGTGGCCCGCGTGACGGGCGAAGTGCGCACCCTTGGTGAAAGGGTGGTGAGCGGCGATTTATCAGTTCAAGGGGTTTTGCTGGAATCGTGGGATTCAATCAACTGTATAGATGGGTAGTACCGTGAACCGCTCAGCAAGGAAAGAGGAGGCGGCCATGCAGAAGAAGAACAGAACCAACACGCGAAATGTGAGAGTCAAAGCGGGGCGAGCAGCGATGCTCGCACTCGTGGTTGGCGCGGCGGCTGCGTTTGCTGCACCGGCTGCTGGGCAACTCAGTATCTCGATCGGGGGGGACCACCACGACAGGTACAACCATCATCGCCCGGGCTATCGCACGATCACGGGAGCTCACGGCTCGGTGGTCTACGACCGGGGCTATGTGAATGGTCATCGCGGCGCGTACCCCGCGCACTACCAGGGTGTCAGAACACACTCGCGGCTTGGGTTCTTTTCGCCTCATGGCATCGGGACGCGGACGTATCGCAGCCCGCGGCATTACCGCTCGAACTCGGTGTTGCCATCGCACGGCTATTCGTCGATCACGCCGGGGCACGTCACGAGCCGATCGAGTCGATCGGTGTACGTCAATACGATCGCTCACGATGTGTACCGGCCGAACGTGTACACGCCTGTGGTTGAACGCCGGGTGTATGTGCAGCCCAGGATCATCGAGAAAACAGTGATCGTTGAACGCGATGATCCGTACCGCTATGGCCGAGATGATCGAGGCTATGGGAACCAGGCAAGAACGTTGATCGGTGACGCTGAGCGCGCGCACGCTGCGGGCGATTGGCACACAGCGATCAAGCTGTATGAGAACTCGATCTCGTATCGTCGCAACGTTGCAGCAGCCCGCCGAGGTCTGGCGTTGGTGTATCTGGAAACGGATCACGTCAATGATGGTTTGAGGCTGCTTCAACGGGCGTATGAAGCCGAGCCCACGCTGGCGGTTCGGGTATTCGATGACCGGATTCTCGAAGGCGCCCGGCTGAGCAGGCTGCTCGAAGATGCGCAGCGGACAGCGGAACGTCAGTGCTCGGCTCGCGGATGGCTCGCGGTGGCGGTGCTGCGTCAGGCGGCGGGCGATCGTGAGGGCGCGAAGTATGCGATCGGCGAAGCGGCGCGATTTGGGCTGCACCGTCGGGTGGTCGATTCGTGGTACCACGCGCTGACGCGGTAAGCGTCCGTGTAGGCAGTCTGAGTGATAACAAGCGATCAACTCCCTGCGGCCCCCGCGTTCCTCCAGTGGCGGGGGTCGTTTTTTAGGTAGGTCTGCTTGAACGTGGCTCTGTGATGTGCGCACAAAGAAGCACCCCGACGCAAGCCGAGGTGCTGGTGTGAGTTTGGGATAGACGCCGATGATTATGGGCAGGTTACGGGCAAGGGCCTACGAGTCCGAGCAGTGCGAGGAAGTCACCGAAGCTGACCATGCCGTCGGGTCCGGGCGAGCCGAAGTCGTCAGCGATATCGCCGAAGCATCCGGGCACGCCGCCTGGGCAGGGACCTACGACGCCGAGCAGCGCGAGGAAGTCACCGAAGCTGACCATGCCGTCGGGTCCGGGCGAGCCGAAGTCGTCGGCGATATCACCCGGGCAGGGCAGAGCGGTGGGCTGGAACTCAAACGCACCCATGTCGACGAGTGGCGATGCGCCGGTGCCGGTGTCGGCGGTGGCGGGATCATCGACCGCGCGGGTGTTCCCGGGGAGATCGAGAGCGAAGGCTGCCGCCGAAACGTTGTCGCCCGCGTCGATGGCGGGTGATGAGGCCGAGAGGGAATAGTCGCCCATGCCCGGATCGGTGAGCAGCGGGTCGGTGTTGAGGTTGTTGGTGCCAGCGGCTCCGCCTGTAATGATGGTGTGGGTGATGTTCGCAATCGCGGCGTCAGTGCCGAGCACTCCGTCGTTGTTCCAGATGATGGAGTTGGCGATATTGACCGTGTCTTCAGCACCGATGGCAGCGGCTGCATCGGGATTGATGTTGCCGTAGAAGGTTGAGTTGGTGAAGTTGACGACCGCACCAAATGCAACGCTCGCAGCAGAGCCACCGATGAGAGCACCGGTGTTGTTTGCGACAAGCGAGTTTGAGAGATTGAGCTCGCCGGCATTGACGACTACGCCTCCCGCATCGATGATGGTGGCTTCGTTGTTGGTGATGGTGACACGGTCGGCGTTGACAACGGTTTGGGCGCCGCTGACACCGATGCCGCCGCTGAACTCTTGCGACGTGTTGTTGTCGAAGGTGCAGTTGGTGATGGTGGCCATGGTGCCGCCGGTTGCTGTTCCGAAGGTGGCAAGCCCGGCGCCTCTGACCGCGGTGTTGTTGCTGACGGTGCAGTCGGTCATGGCCAGGATGCCCCGCAGTGAGTACACCGCGCCGGCGTCGTTGGTGGTGCCGTTGGTGAACGTGCAGTTGGTGAGGGTGAAGTCGCTCGGTCCGACAGTCGAGGCGAAGAGGCCGACGTGCGAGCCGCTGTCGTTGCAGGAGTTGGTGTCGAAGGTGGAGTCAGAGATGGTGACAATGCCTCGAAGGCCCTGAATAGCTCCCGAGTCGTCCGCAGCGTTGTTGTTGGTGAACATCGAGTTGGTGATGGTGCCGCTGCCGCCCGAGGAGAAGTACATCGCTCCTCCATCGGCGTCCGAGGTGTTCTGGTCGAAGGTGCAGTTGTCGAAGTTAGCGTTGGCGCCGACGACGTAGGCACCACCGGCTCGTTGAGTGGTGCTGTTGGATGTGAACGTGGAGTTCAATACCGTGACGACCGATGGGCCTGTGGTGGCTCCGCTCGTGAGATAGAGCCCTCCGCCGCGACCTGTGGCTCCGATGGCGGCGTTATTGGTGAAGTTGCAGTTGTCGATGGTGATTTCGCCCAGCGGATCAGTAAACGCGGTGCCTAGGGCGTAGAACGCGCCGCCGCGGGTATCGCCCGTGAGTGAGGTGTTGGAATCGAAATCGCAGTTGGTGAACGTGCCGGTCGCGTCGGTGTTCATATGAACGCCTCCGCCTTCGACGGAAGTGTTCGCGTCGAAGGAGCAGCCCGTAAGCGTGACATCGCCGACGAGGACTTGCAACCCGCCGCCGTCGTTGTCAGCGTTGTTGGAGGTGAAAGTGCAGGTGTCGAGATCGGCGGAGGCGGAGAAGATCGAGAGCCCGCCGCCGTTGTTGCCCGTGGAGTTGTTGCTAAACGTAGTACTTGTGAAGGTCACGTTGGGGATGATGTTGATGCCCGAGATGGCGACCCCGCCGCCGCGCGCACCGTTGAGGTTGGCGGCATCTGCGACGTTGTTGGTAAACGTGCAGCCGTCGACCGTGACCATCGAGTCGATGAAGTGCGCACCTGCGCCGCGCCCGGTGGTGTTGGCGTCACGCACGATGCAGTTGGTGAGATCGAGGGTCGAATCTTGCACGAACAGTCCGCCGCCGCTGGTGGCAAGAGCGGGCACATCGAGCGGATCGATCTGGCCTGGCCCGGCGATAATGGTGAATCCTTCGAGGAGGGTGTTTATGCCTGATCCGATGATGGTGACTGTTGAGGAGGCACCGCCCGAGCCGTCGATGGTGGTGACCGCGCTGCCTCCCGTGCTGGTGATGAGCAGGGTTTTGCCGAGGTAGTCGAGGTTCTCTGCGTAGATGCCCGGAGCTACGACGATGTCGTCGCCACTAGTAGCGGCGTTGATAGCGCCCTGAATCGTGGCGAAGTCGGCGGGGACGTTGATGGTCGCAGCAAGAGCGGCCTGCGAACAGAGGCCGCCAGCGGCCAAGGTCATAAGAGCAGCACGGGTGGGAAGCTTCATGGGTGATCTCTCCAGTGGGTGTCCGGCGTGGGGAATGGTCTATTGGATATTGGTGCATACTCAAGCGCCGCGAGGATCCGGTGCCGGATGGTCCGGTCCTCAAGCCATGAGGCTACCACAAGATTGTGCTAGCACAGCTTGAAAAACGAGATCGGCGAGGATGATTGTGGTATGGGATAGATGCGGACGAAGGTGCGGCTGTTTATTGGCTTGTGACTTGCAATTGTTATATATATGATAGGCTGTATAAGAAGCAAAACTCTCGGTGACTTGGCGTGCTGGGGTGTCTAGTATGTTGACCCTCTTTGTGGGGCACTTGGGCCGATGGTCGGCCTGTGTGGACAACGTGAACCGCTTGAACCACCGACCTCCCCGTGTGCTTGGCTGCGACGGGGTGGGCCTTGAGGCCCGAGGGACGTGGGAGGTAGAGATCGATGGCCAAGCGTGAAGTGGTAAAGACGTTCAAGTTGATGGCTCCGGGTGGGTCGGCGACGCCGGCACCTCCGATCGGACCGGTGCTCGGCGCGAACGGTGTGAACCCGGGTCAGTTCATCCAGCAGTTCAACGCGGCGACGGGGCATTTCAACGGCAAGCTCGTTGGGTGTGTCGTGACGGTCTACAGCGACCGGTCGTTCGAGATGTTGATCAAGTCGAGCCCGGCGTCGGTGTTGATTAAGGAAGCTGCGGGGCTTGAGAAGGCCTCGGGCGAGCCGCAGAACATCGTGGGTTCGATCAATCGTGACCAGGTCAAGAAGATCGCTGAGACAAAGCTTGAGGATCTCAACACGACCTCGATCGACTCGGCGATGCGGATCATCGAGGGCCAGGCCCGGTCGATGGGTATTCGGGTGGAGGGCTAATACGATGACCAAGCTCAACAAACGCGCGAAGATGAACGAGACGCTCATGGTGGAGGATGCTCTGCCCGGGGCTGCTGCGATCGTGGCGCTCAAGAAGTTCAAGGGCCCCAAGTTTGACCAGACGGTCAACGTGGTGATGCACCTGGGTGTTGATGTCAAACAGGCGGATCAGATGATCCGTGGCTCGGTGTCGCTGCCCAAGGGCATCGGCAAGGCCAAGAAGGTCATCGCGTTCTGCCAGCCCGACGTGGCGCGTGAAGCGCTCGAAGCCGGTGCTATCAAGGCGGGCGGCGCGGATCTGGTCGCCGAGATCGAGGCTGGGTTCTTCGACTTCGATGTGGCGATCACCAGCCCCGACATGATGCGGGTCATCAGCAAGCTCGGCCGCGTGCTCGGTCCCAAGGGTTTGATGCCCAGTCCCAAGAACGGAACCGTGACTCCCAACGTGGTCCAGGCGGTCAAGGAGTTCGCAGCGGGCAAGCTCGAGTATCGCACCGACAAGGGCGGAAACGTTCACGGCGTGATCGGGAAGATGAGTTTCGCCGACGGCGATCTGCTCGAGAACCTCGAGTTCTTTATCGACACGATCGACAAGGCGCGTCCTTCGTCGGTCAAGGGTGTGTATGTCAAGAAGATCTGCCTCAGCGGCACGATGACGCCGGGCGTGTGCGTGGTACACGAAACGGCTGAAGCGGCTGTCTGAGGAAGTGTTTGGAGTGATCGGCCCTAGTTGGCCGGGAGGACGCAGCGATGTCGAAGCTGGTCAAAGGCATGATGATCCGCGATTACCAGACGCGGCTCGAAGGCGTCGATGACGCGCTCCTGATCTCGATTCGAGGGATCAGCGCGATCGATACCAACAAGATTCGTTCGGGGCTTGGAACCAAGGACATCCGGGTGACCATGATCCGCAACTCGCTCGCCAAGAAGGCGTTCGAGGGCACGGGTCTTGAAACGCTCGGCTCCCTGCTCGAAGGCGCCAACGTGCTGACCTACGGCGCCGAATCGGTCGTCGAGGTCGCACGCGAGATCGTCGAGCTCACCAAGACGTACCCCGATATCGAACTCAAGGGCGCGGTGCTTGACGGCCTGCTCTTTGAGGGTGAAGCAGGCGTCGAAGCACTCAGCAAGTACCCGACACGAGACGAAGCGATCGCCCAGGCGGTCACGCTCGTGCTCAGCCCGGCACGCAATCTTATGGGTGCGGTCACGGCCCCGGGTTCACAGTTGCTCGGCGTCATCAAGACGATCGAAGAAAAACTCGAACAGGGCGAGACGATCGCCAAGGTTTCGTAACAATCGGTTTCATAAGAACTAGTTTCGTAAGAACGAGATGTAGCAGACAGGTAGCAGGACGAACAGCAGCAGGTTACTACACCCAACTGGCCCGGCAACTTCCGGGGTAAAGCGCCGAATCGTTCGGTCCCTCTTGGGTGAGTCACACGTTTGGAATGAAGGTACATACCATGAGCGATGAAGCAGTCAAAGAATTCGATTCAGGAACCAAGACCTTGGGCGACAAGCTCTCGGAGCTGACCCTCAAGCAGGCGGTTGATCTCGCTGATTACATGAAGGATGCCTACGGCATCGAGCCCGCAGCCGGTGGCGCGGTGATGATGGCGGCCGGCGACGGCGGCGAGGCTGTTGAAGAGCAGACCGAGTTTGACCTGGTTCTCAAGTCACAGGGCGAGAAGATCAAGGTCATCAAGCTCGTCCGCGAGCTGACGAGTCTTGGTCTCAAGGAGGCCAAGGCGCAGGTCGACAACGTGCCTTCGACGATCAAGGAAGGCATTTCGAAGGACGAGGCCGACGAGCTCGCCAAGAAGTTCGAAGAGATCGGTGCCGAGACCGAGATCAAGTAATTCCGGGCCTTGCGAGGCCCCATCGAAGCGCAGAGAGCCCCTTTCGATAAATCGAAAGAGGTTTTCTTGTCCTCTGCTGGGTATTTGCAAGGGTTTTCCTTAGTTTTTGAACGTTCGGCGAAGGTTCACGGCTCAAGGTTGGCTACACTCCCTGATTCTGAACTGAACAGGATTGTGGCGACGGATCAGACGTGAACAAGCTGGGAGTCGGTGTATGTGCAGCCTTTACGGGACCGCGCAGACGCTGACGCTCTAGAGTTGAGGGGCTCCATGGCAAGACACGGATCGCGTGAGCGGACGGTGCGCAGCTTTGCAAAGCGCGGCGACGCAATGACCATTCCGAACCTGACGGTGCTGCAACAAACCGGGTATGACCGGTTCTTGCAATCGTCCAAGACCCCCGACGGGCGTGATCCCGAGTTCGGGCTCGAGTCGCTTTTGCGGGAGATCTTCCCGATCGAAAGCTACGACGGGACGATGCACCTCGAGTACATCTCCTACGGCCTCGATCCGGCGCGGTACACGCCAGACGAATGCCGCGAGCTTCGGCTTACCTACGGCATGCCGTTCAAGCTCAGGCTGCGTCTTGGCCGCGAGCACCACCCCGACTTGCCCGAGGAAGATATCTATCTCGGTGAGTTCCCCATCATGATGGGCGGGGGCGAGTTCATCGTCAACGGTGCCGAACGCGTGATCGTCAGCCAGTTGCACCGTTCGCCCGGTGCGGACCTTTCCATTGTGAGCAGCGAGGGCGACCGCCCCTTGCACTCGGCGCGGATCATCCCCGAGCGGGGCTCGTGGATCGAGCTCGAAGTCACGAAAAAAGACGTTCTGGCGATGCGGATCGACCAGTCCACCAAGCTCGCAGCGACCACGTTCCTGCGGTGCTTGGACGAGTCGGTCGCCTCGACCGATGCGATCATCAGCCTGTTCTATGAAGTCTCCGAGGTGACTGCTGCCAAGGTCCGTCCCGAGGACTGGGCTGCGGCGACGATCCTCGATACCGAGACGGGCGAGGAGCTGGTCCATGTTGGCCGTCAGATCGGCGAGAGCGGCGTCGAAGCGATTCTGGCGTCGAACCTCAAGAAGGTTCGCGTGGTCCAGAACCCGTCGGATGTGCTGATCCTCAACACGGTCGCGGAAGAAAATCTCGATCAGTTCGAGGTCGAGAGCGAGTACGACGCGGCGATGCTCAAGGTCTATACCAAGCTTCGCCCGGGCAACCCGCCACAGGTCGAGAAGGCCAAGCAGTTGTTCGTCGAGAAGTTCTACGACGCCAACCGCTACCGCCTCGGCAAGGTCGGACGCTTTAGGCTCAACCGCAAGTTCGAGCTCGACGCGCCCGATGACCAGATGTTCCTCTCGGCGCAGGACTTCCTTAAGGTCGTGCAATACCTGCTCGACCTGCGGAGCAACCGCACCGACCCCGAGACCGGTAGGCCCGTCGCGACGATCGACGACATCGACCATCTGGGTAATCGGCGTCTGCGGACGCTCGATGAGCTGGCGGTCGAAGAACTCCGCAAAGGCTTCTTGAAGCTCCGCCGAACGGTCCAAGAGCGGATGAGCGTCAAGGACCCCGAGGAGGTCACCAAGATCGCTGATCTGGTCAACTCCAAGAGCATCAGCAGCGCGATCGACTTCTTCTTTGGTCGCAGCGAGCTGAGCCAGGTGGTCGACCAGACCAACCCGCTCTCGACGCTTGTGCATGAACGCAGGCTTTCGGCGCTGGGCCCGGGCGGCCTCAACCGTAAGCGGGCGGGCTTTGAGGTCCGCGACGTTCATATCAGTCATTACGGCCGGGTGTGTCCGATCGAAACGCCCGAAGGCACCAACATCGGTCTAATCTGTTCGCTCGGGATCTTCTCGAACGTCGATGAGTACGGCTTCCTGCGTACCGCGTACCGCATCGTCAAGAACGGCAAGGTCACCGACGAGATCGTGCAGATGCGTGCGGACCAAGAGGCTCGGCGAGTGCTCGCGCCTGCTGACTCGATCAATGCTGATGGTACATGGCGCGATACCGTGCTTGCCCGCATCGACGGCGATCTCGCGGAGGTCAAGTCGAGCGAAGTCGAGTTCCTCGACATCTCGCCCAAGCAGATCGTCGGGATCTCCGCAGCGCTCATCCCGTTCCTCGAGCACGACGACGCCAACCGTGCGCTCATGGGCTCGAACATGCAGCGCCAAGCGGTGCCCCTTATCAAGGTGGATCCGCCGTGCATTGCGACGGGCATGGAACAGGCGATCGGGATCAACAGCGGCATGGTCGTTCGCGCCAAACGCGGCGGTGAAGTGACCTACGTCGATGGCGAACGCATCGTGATCGACAACGCCGATGAGTATGTGTTGCGCAAGTACCACGGGCTCAATGAGCGGACCTGTCTCAACCAGCATCCGCGGGTGAGGCCCGGCGATATCGTCGAGCCCGGAGAAGTTATCGCCGACGGTGCGAGCACGGTCAACGGCGAGCTTGCGATCGGCAAGAACGTCATGGTCGCGTTCAACACCTACGACGGCAACAACTTCGAGGACGCGATCGTCATCAACGAGCGACTCGTCAAGGACGACACGTTTACGAGCATCCATATCGATTCGTACGACGTGGAGATCCGTGAAACGAAGCTCGGCCGCGAGGAGTTCACACGCGACATCCCCAACGTCAGCGAGCGGATGCTCCGCAACCTCGACGAAACGGGCATCATCCGAATCGGTGCGCACGTCGGACCGGGCGACATTCTCGTGGGCAAGGTCAGTCCCAAGTCCAAGACCGAGCTGACTCCCGAAGAGAAGCTGCTCCACGCGATCTTTGGTCGTGCGGGTGAAGACGTGAAGAACGATTCGCTTGAGGTGCCCGCGGGCGGCTCGGGCGTGGTGATCGGCGCTAAGAAATTCAGTCGCCGGATGCACATGAACGAGGATCAGAAGAAGCTCCTCAAAGGGCAGATGGATGCCTACGAAGTGATGATGGACGACCGGGCCATCGCGTTGTTCCGCGAAATGATCGGCACGATCAACGAGATCACGGGCAGCGAGCTCATCGACCCGATGACGCGGCAGAAAGTCGCCCAGTCGGACATCCGCGAAGTCATCCTCGAACAGGTCCAGACGTTCAACCTCAAGTGGGTCAAAGGATCCGCTGAGGCACGCGAAGAATCCGCGGTTATCCACGGCCAGTTCTGGCCCCGCATCGAAGCGGTTGCCACCGAGAAGCAACGCAAGGTCTCGCACATGAAGCGGGGCGATGAGCTGCCCACCGGCGTGCTCGAAATGGTCAAGGTGTACCTCGCGTCTAAACGCCAGCTCAGCGTCGGCGACAAGTTCGCCGGTCGTCACGGCAACAAGGGTGTGGTCGCACGCATCGTTGCCGAAGAAAACATGCCGTTCATGGAAGACGGCTCGACCGTCGACGTGATGCTCAACCCGCTGGGCGTGCCCAGCCGGATGAACGTCGGCCAGATCCTCGAACTCCACCTCGGGTGGGCTGCGCAGGTCCTCGGGTTCCAGGCGGTCACTCCCGTGTTTGACGGTGCGACCGAAGACGAGATCCACGCAGCGGTCGAAGAAGCCAATGTGGACGTTCGCTCTCGGCTCGCCGAGTACGAAGAGAAGGGCACGTGGCCTCATCCCAGCGAGTTGTTGGCTCAGATGCCCAAGGGCGGCAAGATCCAGTTGTACGATGGACGCACGGGCGAGCCGTTCCATCAATGCACTTCGGTCGGGTTCATGTACCTGCTCAAGCTGCACCACTTGGTGGACGACAAGATCCACGCTCGTGCGACCGGGCCTTACTCGCTCATCACTCAGCAACCCCTCGGCGGCAAGGCCCGCACGGGCGGTCAGCGGTTCGGCGAAATGGAAGTCTGGGCGCTCGAAGCCTACGGCGCCGCGTACATCCTGCAAGAACTCCTGACGGTCAAGAGTGATGACGTTGAGGGTCGCACGAAGATCTACGAGAGCATGGTCAAGGGCAACAACAAGCTCGAAGCGGGCATGCCTGTGGCGTTCGACGTGCTGTGCAACGAGCTGCGTGGCTTGGGCATGAACATCACGATGGAGAAGAAGGAACTCGAGAGCGGGAGCCTGTTGTAGATGAAATCGGGCGACGTCTGGACACAGCAAGTCAATAGGTACCCGGTGCGAAGCATCGGGGCGATATTTTTGTGCCTTGGTGTGTTCAATCTTGTCCTTGCTACGGTCCTCCACCTACGCGGGGAGCATGAACTCGCAGCCGGCAGAGGTTCGACGGTGAATTTTATCGTGGTCGGTGCGGTCCTCGTAGCACTTTCTAGATGCTTTTGTCTGGGTTCACCCCGGCAGAACGATTGCAAATGATGAGTGAACGGGAGCCTGCTATAGCGGAGGTGTCGTGTGCGACTCAAAAACCTTGTGAAGCAAACACTGCATGGTGTGCTGTATATAGGTTTTTGGGGTGTGACTTGGGTTGTGGCCATAGCGGTGACGGGATTCATCTGGCCATCGCAACAAGCACAAGACCTTTGGTCCGTAGCTGGATTCGGTTTGGTCTTGGGATGCTGGATGCTCTTCATCGAGCATGCAAGGAAACGTGGTTGGATGGAAGGCGGCTGGACTGAACGTGGTTGGTGGAGATCGGGCTATAGCAGCCAAAACAAGTCAAAGAGAAGCGAGAGCAGCTCGCTCGCGAACGTGAGACGATACTTAGCGATGCACTCAAAGGCGCACGGAATGAATGAGGATGGGCAAGCCTCCAAGAACCAAACCCAAGAAGTCCAACAGACCAATGTTGGCGGGGCTGTTCATTCTGTTTGTGGGCTTATTCCTCATGGGGGAATACGCACCGAGCCTGTGTGCTCGACTTGTGTATCCGTGGTGGCTGCCGGGCAGGGTCATCGAGTCCGTGTTGCTGGTAGTGGGTTTGAGTTTAGTGGTAGTGGGGTGCGTGCAACTCGTGAGCTGCACGGTTCGAGGCGAAAGTTTCATGGCTCGGCACCGAGGGGGCAAGGCTCGGGCGATCGACAGCAAGTCCAATCCAGATTGATCGAGTCCCGATTCGGGGCTTTGCGAAAGAAAGAGGGCACACATGGCTGAAACCGTGTACGACCGTGTGAACGACTTTAGTGCAGTCAAGGTGACCCTCGCGTCGCCCAATGACATCCGCGCGTGGTCCTACGGCGAAGTCAAAAAACCCGAAACGATCAACTACAGAACCTACCGTCCCGAAAAAGACGGCCTGTTCTGTGAACGCATCTTCGGCCCCGAACGCGATTACGAATGCTCCTGCGGCAAGTACCGCGGCACGAAATACAAGGGCATCATCTGCGATCGTTGCGGCGTCAAGGTCACGCACAGCCGCGTCCGCCGAAAGCGGATGGGCCATATCAACATGGCGTCTCCGATCGTCCACATCTGGTTCTTCAAGAGCCTGCCGAGCCGTCTGGGCACGCTGCTGGGAATGAAGACGGGCGACCTTGAAAAGATCATCTATTACCAGGACTATGTGGTCGTTGACGCGGGCGATACCGAGCTGACGTTCAAGCAGATGCTCACCGAAGACGAGTGGCGTACCGCGGTCGATCAGTACGGCAACGCTTTTAAGGCTCTTATGGGAGCCGAGGCGATTCGTTCGCTCATCGAGAAGATCAATCTTGACGACGAGGCCGAGGTCATCCGCACCGAGCTGCGCGAGACCCGAAGCAAGCAGAAGACTAAGGATCTGGCCAAGCGGCTCAAACTCGTCGAGAGCGTTCGTCACAGCGAGAACGACGCGGCGTGGCTCGTCATGGACGTGATCCCCGTGATCCCGCCGGACCTTCGGCCGCTCGTGCTGCTCGAGAGCGGCAACTTCGCAACAAGCGACCTCAACGACCTCTACCGCCGGATCATCAACCGCAACAACCGGCTCAAGAAGCTGATGGACCTCAACGCGCCCGACGTGATCATCCGCAACGAGAAACGGATGCTCCAGCAGGCGGTCGATTCGCTCTTCGACAACGGCCGATGCAGGCGTCCGGTCGTCGGCTCGTCGAACCGTGCGCTCAAGTCGCTGACCGACATGATCAAGGGCAAGCAGGGCCGGTTCCGCGAGAACCTGCTCGGCAAGCGCGTGGATTATTCGGCTCGTTCGGTCATCGTGGTCGGCCCGGAGCTTAAGCTCTGGCAGTGCGGCTTGCCCAAGAAGATCGCGCTCGAGCTGTATCAGCCGTTCATCATCCGCAAGCTCAAAGAGCACGGGCTCGCCGACACGATCAAGAGCGCCAAGAGGATGCTCGAACGTCGTGACGCCGAGGTCTGGGACATTCTCGAAGAGGTCATCGACCAGCACCCCGTGATGCTCAACCGCGCCCCGACGCTTCACCGCATGGGTATCCAGGCGTTCGAGCCGGTGCTTGTCGAAGGCAACGCGATCCGCATTCACCCGTTGGTGTGCGGCGGGTTCAACGCCGACTTTGACGGCGACCAGATGGCGGTTCACTTGCCGCTGAGTATCGAGGCGCAGACCGAAGCGCACGTGTTGATGCTCTCGACGCACAACGTCTTTAGCCCGGCGAATGGCAAGCCGATCATCTCGGCGTCGCAGGACATCGTCCTAGGTGTGTACTTCCTGACGACAGGCATTCCCGACGACCGCCCCGAGAACGAACTCATGCGGTTCAAGGACCGCCAGGAGGCGTTGCTCGCTCATGTCCAGGGCAAGATCGAACTCCACGAGAAGATCCTCGTGCGTATCCCCGCGTTCACCGAAGTGGTGAACGCAGAGGGCGGCGAGGTCGAGAAGATGCCCGCGAACCGCCGGCTTGTGACCACGGTGGGCCGAGTGATCTTTAGCGAGATTCTTGATCCCGGCATGCCGTTCTACAACTGCACGCTCGGCAAGAAGGGCTGCGCGCGAGTCATCGACGACACGCATCACTACGCGGGTCGCGGCGCAACGATCGACTTCCTCGATCGCCTCAAGACCATCGGCTTCAAGAGCGCGACGACGGCGGGCATCTCGTTCGGCGTGATGGATATGCGTATCCCCAACGCCAAGCCCGAGATCCTTGCCGCCGCTCAGAAGCGGGTCGATCGTGTCGAGAAAAACTACGACCGAGGCATCATCACTTCGCGTGAACGCTACAACCAGTTGCTCGACATCTGGGCGCACTGCCGCGAAGAGGTGACCAAGGCGTTGGTCGAAACGCTCAAGCACGATCGTCGTGACTCGAACGGCGACTACACCAGCATCGAGAAGAAGGAAGGCGATTTCTATCTCAACCCGGTGTACATGATGAGTGATTCGGGTGCGCGCGGCAACATCAGCCAGATGATGCAGCTCGCCGGGATGCGTGGGCTGATGGCCAAGCCCAGCGGCGAGATCATCGAAACGCCCATCAAAGCCAACTTCCGCGAGGGTCTCAACATCCTCGAATACTTCAGCTCGACGCACGGTGCTCGCAAGGGTCTCGCCGATACCGCGCTCAAGACGGCGGACTCGGGCTACCTCACACGCAAGCTCTGCGATATCGCCCAGTCCGTCATCATCGGCGAACACGACTGCGGCTCCAAGCGTGGCGTCGTCAAACGCGCCATCTATAAGGGCGAAGAAATCGACGTCCCGCTTAGTGAACAGATCATCGGGCGCGTTGTCGTAAACGCGGTGGTCAACCCCGTCACCGATAAGGTCATCATCGCGGCCAACGAGATGGTGTCCGAAGAGGCTGCTGCCCAAGTTGAAGCGATCGGGATCGATTCGGTCATGGTCCGCAGCCCGCTGACGAGCGAGAGTTCCACCGGATGTTCCGCTCTCGACTACGGCATGGACATGTCCACGGGTCAGCTCGTCGAACAAGGCTTGGCAGTAGGCATCATCGCGGCTCAGTCCATCGGTGAACCGGGCACCCAGCTCACGATGCGGACGTTCCACACGGGCGGCATCGGGACGCGCACTATCGCCGAGAGCGAGTACCGCGCGTCCAACGGCGGCACGGTGGAATACCGCGATTGCGCCGAGGTCCAGACCATTGATGAAGACGGCAACACCACATTGGTCACCGTCAAACGTAACGCCGAAGTCGCGGTTCTTGACGACAAGGGACGCGAGCTCGAGAAGAGCAAGGTGCCGTATGGTGCCTATCTCTACGCTAAACCGGGCTCGAAGGTCAAACGCGGCGAAGTGCTCGTCAAGTGGGACCCCCACCGGACGCCGATCCTTGCCGAAAAGGGCGGCGAAGTCCGCTATATCGATATCGAACTCGACCGTACGGTGCGCGAAGAAGACGCGGGCCGTGGGCAGAAGGCGCTGATGGTCATCGAGCACAAGGGCGAGCTGCACCCGCAGATCAACATCGTCGACGAAGATGGTCAGATCCTCGACTTCCACTACCTGCCCGCCAAGGCACGTATCGAAGTCAAGGATGGCGAGAAGGTCGAGGCCGGCAAGATGCTCGCGCGTCAGCCCCGAGGTGCTGCGGGTTCGCAGGACATCGTCGGCGGCCTGCCCCGCGTGACCGAAATCTTCGAGGCTCGCACGCCCAAGGAACCCTCAGCGATGGCCGAGATCTCGGGCCGCGTCGAGATTCACTCCGACAAGCGCAAGGGCAAGATGACCATCCGTGTCATCTCAGAATCGGGTATCGAGAAGGACCATCACGTTCCCGCGGACAAGCCGTTGCTTGTTCACACGGGCGACGCGGTGGTCGCGGGCGATCCGCTGACCGAAGGCCCGCTCAACCCGAAGGACATCCTGCAGATCAAGGGCGATGAATCGCTCTGGACGTACATGCTCGACGAGGTGCAGAACGTCTATCGGGCGCAGGGCGTGACGATCAACGACAAGCACGTCGAGCTGATCTTGAGCCAGATGCTCCGCAAGGTCCGCGTCGAGAACCCGGGCGACACCGAGCTGTTGCCGCACGAAGTGGTTGATCGTTTCCGTTTCCGTCATACCAACCTCAAGATCACCGGCATGGTGCGTATCTCAGAGCCGGGCGACACCGACCTGGTGCGTGATGCGCTCTATGAAAAAGACGAGGTCAAGGAAGCGAACGTCAAGGCCGAGTCCGAAGGCAAGGAACCCGCCAAGGGCCGCAAGGCGCGCCCGGCGACGGGTCGCACGCTGCTGCTTGGCATCACCAAGGCGTCGCTTTCGAGCGAGTCGTTCTTGAGCGGTGCATCGTTCCAGGAGACGACCAAGGTGCTCACTGAGGCGGCCCTTCGCGGTGCCGTGGACACGCTCATCGGCCTCAAGGAGAACGTACTTCTTGGTCACCTGATCCCCGCGGGTACCGGCTTTTCGATCCACCAGGAAATCCGGGTCAAGAAGCTCGTCCAGCCACCTGTTGATGACTACGACGACCACGAGACGATGCTCGCCGAAGCCGCCGATGCTGCCGAAGCGTTGGGGGCCGAACCGGGCGAAGCGTTGGGCGTGCCGCAAGTCGAACTGCGTGACGTGATCAATCCCAAGGTCGAGACCGTCGAGACCGCCAAGACCACAGAAACCGTTGAAACCGCTGAGACCGCCGAGACCACTGAATCAGCCGAGCTCTAGAGCGTCTTCATCTCACACTTCGAGAATTCTTGTACCACTGACCTGTTTCGCAGGTCAGTGTTTTTTTATCAAGAACATCCACGGTCCCGGTGCTGTGGCAACACCGTTGCGATTTCTCCATGTGTGCATCATGGCACGAGATGCCTGTATTACGCGGTCACTCGCAGGATCGTCTTCTTCGTGCTGCCTGCGAGTTCCGCGATGCTCACGCGATCAAGCGAACTCAAAAACGCATCGCGAGCATCACCGATCGCACTCGCCAATCGACAGCCCGGCACCAGCGGGCACTGGTTGTCCTTGCCAAAGCACTCGACAAGATCGAAGCTGGTTTCCGTTTTGCGAACGACTGCGCCCACGGTTAGTTGCGACGGATCTATGGCGAGTTCGACGCCCCCCCCGCGACCTCGGGTCGTCGTGACCCAGCCCTCTTGCTGAAGCGTTTGGACAACCTTGGCAAGATGATTCGTCGGCACACACAGCCACTCGCCGAGCTCGGGCACGGTGCATCTGGCTCTCTTTGATGCGAGCACCATCAGCACTCGCAAGGCAAAGTCCGTCCGGTCGGTGAGTCGCATGGCTTGAATACTCCGCTCACAGGGCTAAACTGGTATTGACAATACTTCTTTGGAGGCCCCATGTCCAGCACCCCCTTGCCATTCTCAAGCTATGACAAGTACGCGGAGAATCCGTCCGCCTCCAACGAGGCCGACGACGCCGAGATCAAGCAACTGGTCCTGCGGTTCTACGAGATTGCGCGCGAAGATTCCAAGCTCGGCCCCGTCTTCACCAAACACGTCAAAGACTGGGATACGCACCTCGCCAAGATGCAGCGCTTCTGGAGCTCGGCGGTGCATCGCACGGGTCGGTACTCGGGCAACCCGTTCGCGGCGCACCAGCCCTTGAGCGAACTCACCGACTCACACTTTGATCGCTGGCTCGAACTCTGGGATGCAGCGGTCACCGAGGTCGTCCGCCCGACGCTTCAAGAAAAGTTTCTCGACCTTGCCTCGCGCATGCGTTTCGCTATGGCGACCCGCCTCGGGCTCCGCGAAGGCATGACTCAAGTCGACCACGCCAAGCGTGGAGGTGTCGCATGACCGAGCACACGTTGCCCGAGGGTCTGGTTCGAGTTGGGGAGTCCCCGCGATTTACACAAGACACCTTGCCCGAAGCCATCACCAACAACCACCTGCTCAAGGCGGGTCGGTGGGGCGTGCTGAACCTGCACGCGGGCCGGGTCTGGTTCATCGACATCGACAAGAACCAAGAGCAGCCCTTGCAAGCCCCGGCTCAATGGGTCATCGCACCCGAGCTGGTCCACAAGCTGCGCTTTGAAGCGCCCTTCGAGCTGCACCTCGAGTTCTTTCAAGCAGATTCGTCGGACGCCGGATCAGACGCCTGATCGTTCGCCAACTCAGATTCATCGAGCACCGTAAAGCTTGTCTGGCCGGTCTTGAGCATCAGTTCGAGGTAGGGTCGGCACAGGCCGCAGCTTGTACCCGCCCCTGTCCGCTTGCCGAGCATCTTGAGGGTGGCCTGCGGCCCGAGTCGATCCGCCTCAGCCTTGAGCTGCTCGAATGTCCAGTCGTGGCACACGCAGCGGTCAACGCTCATCGCGCGGTCCTTGTTACGAGTGGCATCCCGCACCGAGTGCATCGGTCCCTGTGAACCCACCGAGAACGCCGAGTTGGTAAAAAACCGCCCCCGGCTGCGGGGGGTGCAGCCTGGGGGCGTAGGGGGGGGCTTGATTGACTCATCGAGTATAGCCTCTTGTTCGCCCAGCGTGGCATGTTGGATGCGAGATTCACCCTTGCTGGCTGCAAACAGTGTTGTTTTCGGTCCTCATCGGCTTGTCACGGCGTACAAACGCCCCCCGCGCGAGTTCAAAAAGCTTTGCAAAGATCAACGGAGTTCGAGATGAACGAGTCAAACCAACGCACCGCGGTCCTCCTCGCGGGCGTTCCCAACACAAGCATGGCCATCTTCCACCGCACCGCCTTCGCTGCGGGCGACCCGGTGATCTGGATCGCGTTCGATGACGGCAAAAAGGTTGCCATCGTCCGCGACGTCGAGCTGCCGCGCGCTCGCAAGAGCATCGACGTCGACAGGGTCTTTACCTATGAGGACTTCGCGCCACCCAACGGCTCACTGAGCGGCGACCGCGCGGTGCGTGCGGCGCAGTCGGCCGCCGAGTGTCTCCGGCGCGAGGGCGTCGAGCGCGTCCGCGTCGATCGTTCGCTCAGCGTGCTCTTCGTTCGAGAGATCGAGCGAGCGGGCACCGCGGTTGAGCTGGATCTGTCGCTCGGTGTGGACGACCGCCGCCGCAAGACGCCCCGCGAGATGGACGCCATGGCCCGCGCCCAGCGGGTCGCAGAAGGCGTGATCGAACGCACGTGTCAGATGATCGCCCGCGCGACCGCGGGCGCTGGCGGCGTGCTCCAAAGCGGAGGCCAAACGCTCACCAGCGAACGCCTGCAATCCCTCATCGACGGCTGGCTCAGCGCGCAGGGCTACGAGCACAAGGGCGCGATCGTCGCGGGCGGACCCATCGCAGCAGACTGCCACCATGCAGGCACCGGCGAGCTGCGCACGGGCGAGCTGGTCATCGTCGATGTCTTCCCACGCGACAAAGCCACCGGCTATCACGGCGACTGCACGCGAACAGTCGTCCACGGCGACGTGCCCGATGAGCCCAAACGCATGCACGAGACCGTTGCCAAAGCCAAGCGAGCCGGGATCGCGGCGTGCAGAGCGGGCACGACCGGAGACGCGGCACACGCGGCGAGCGTCGCGGTGATCCAGCGCGCCGGGTACACGCTCGACGCCCCGCCCGAGGCGGATCTCGCAGCGACTGCGCCCACCGGGTTCTGCTCGATGCCTCACGGCACGGGCCACGGGCTCGGGCTCGAACTCAAGGAACTCCCGCTCATTGATTTCGGCGGCCCGACTTTGGTGGTGGGGGACGTGGTGACCATCGAGCCGGGCCTGTATGCCCCGGGCCTGGGCGGCGTGCGGATCGAAGACATGATCGCGATTACACAGAGCGGCTCTACAAACTTCAATGTGCTTCACGACGGCCTCGACTGGCGCTAGCGTGCGAAGAACCAAGACTCTCACCACAGGCAACGCAGCGCAAGAAGACCAAGTGAGAGGCCATGAGAAAGCACGAGCCCCAAACGTGAGCGAGGGAAGCCTTCGTGCTTTGGTAAAGCCACTCAAGGCCCTTGTGCGCTCGCGCATTTCCGCACCGCGAGCTTGCGGGAGTCCGGCCAAGCACGTCACCGCTCGCGGGCCACATGACAAAGCCCGCTTGCCGAGTGGCACACTGAGCCCGCCGCGTGGCACACGGGTCCAATCCAGTGGCACAATGACCCGATCGCGTGGCACGACGACCGTGACACGCGGCGATGCGGCCATGCCGCGTGGCTTTGTGCGCGAACCATCGGCAAAGGTCGTGTTTGATTGATGCCAGAGCGCGTTCGAGACGATCAGAGCGAACGGAGTGTTCATAAAGACACGGCCCGATTGCTTTCAACACAGGTACGAAGACCCTCGCGGGCGCTTCGGGCTTGTGGCACGCTCCGCATACCCCTTGTGCTCTGAGATCTCTTACTTGGCGAGCTTGGCAACCAATCGCCACACCTCGTGGGGTCCGAGCGCAAGTCCCGCCGACGAGTTGAACCGGCTCACCAACGCATCAAACTCCGGTGTGTACGGCAAGCGGTCCCGCAACGAAAGCTTGCCCAACGCACCCACCACCAGTTCGCCCAGCAGCGCTTCATGCTCGGTGCTGATCGCGGGCGGGGAGCTTGTGCCGCGACCCAGACGCGGCAACCGGCCCGACTTGCGCAGCGTGTGCAATCTGTGGAACACGTTGCGTTCGTGTCCCGCGGTGTCGCTGCTGACCGCTGCATAGATCGCGTCAAACTCGGCGGTGTACGGCAGGTCATCGAGCGTCCTGCCCGCGGCCTCATAGGCACGGATCAGCTCCGAGTCGGTGTCCGAGTCGGTGTCGAGGTCAGTATCGCTCTGACTCGCATCGCCAAAGAGCGTGCTCTGTTGGGTCTGCTCGGACGAACTGGGTTCGTCCGCGTCGCTGCGCATGGCCTCTTCCCACGCGCGCATCGAGGAGCTGGGCGTGTTCGCTGGATCAAGGAAGTCGGTCGCGCACCGCTCGAACTGCGCGTGGCGACGGTTGCTCGCCATGTCCTGCGCAGAGTGCCCGGTAGGCACCACGAAGCGCCACTTGTTGCCCGTGTCCGTGCCGATCGCGTTGAAGACGGCGGCTGCGGTCGGAGCGGGAACAACCGCGTCGTGGAGGGCGAGCTTGCACAGCGTCGAGCCGTGAAGCTTGGGCGCTGCCAGGGCCGCGTCGATGATGCGCAATGAGTCGTAGAGCTGCGAGCGCCTCGCGGGGAATCTGCTCGCATAGCTGAGCAGTTCGCTGCCGATCCCGTTGGCCGGTGAAGCTTTGCCCGACAAGCTCGCCTTGGATGCCTGCGCCCAGCGCCACGTCCAGTCGCCCAGCCCGGGCAGCTCAAGGACCACCCGTTCGATCGTCGCCTGACCCGCGAGCCCGGCTAACGCGAGCACCAACAAGCCCCCGCCCAACGACCTCCCACGCGCATACACCGGCACCCCGAGCAAGCCGCAGCTGAGCACCGCGCTCGCTACGTCACCCGCCGCCTGCATCACGCGCCAGTTCACTACGTCTTGCCCGCGATCAAATCCTTCGCCGAGTCCTTCGCACGCCCAGTCCATCGGGGGCTCTTCGCCCACCGAACAGCCGCGAAGTCCGACCTGAAAGACGCCCACACCGCGATCAAGCATCGCCTGGGTCGGTCGCCATTGGTTGTCCGCATCGGGTGCTTCGACGAGCATCGCTCGCAGTTCGCCCTCGGGCATCACGATCCGGCAGGGCACGCTCGTGCCTCCAAAGCCGTTCATCGCGGGTGCACCGCTGACCGGCTCAGTGGGCGGGAAATCCTCGATCACGTCGCGCCACTCGGCCCATGCTCGCGAATAGATGTCCGGATGCGCCTGATCGGCGACATGCGACAGAGTCGCTGCGGGCCCGAGCTCATTCCCAGACCCGCCGTGCCCCATCGATCAGCTCCCGTCGTCCATCGGCCCCGCGCCAGGCCCCATGCCGGGGAACACTGCCGGGGTAGCCGTTTGTGGATGGAGCCTACCACGAACCGACATGATGTTGAACCGGGCAAGCCAGAGCTGGCTCGAAGCCCCTTCGCCTCGCTGCGAGGTCCACATCATCCACTTGCCGTCCGGGCTCATCACGCTCAGGCCGTCAAAGCCCGCAGCCTCGGTGATCCGTGCCGTCGCCAGCTCATCCATCGGCTTGTCGGGATCAAACTCGACCGCGAGCACCTCGTAGTTGAAGTGGCCGTGCGCACTCGATGTATAGATCAACAGCTTGCGCGTCGGGTGCCAAGTCGGGTGCCAATACGGAGCCCAGTTGACGTCCTTGTTGTCCGTGATCGCGATCTCTCGCTTGATGCCCAAGGGCGTGCCATCTTTGTCGAACTCCAGCTCGGCAATGAAGAGCTGCAACAGGTCGTTGCCCGTGCGGTCCGAGCGGTAACAGATCCATTCATCCTTCGGCCCAAAGAACGGCCCGCCGTCGTAGCCCTCTGCCACCACGATCGGCACTCGCTCTTTGGTCGTGCTGTCATAGATCCACAGATCCGAATCGGCGCGACCCAGCTCCATGCTGCGCTGTTCGTCCATGTTGGCGTACAGGATGTACCGCCCGTCGGACGACCACGAGCCTTCTGCGGTGTACCCGGGTTGCTCGAAGATCAGTTGGGGCGAGAGCTTCGAGCCGATGCGAGTCGTCACGATTTCCATCTCGCTTGGGAACGCCCATGAATACGTGCTCGTGTCGCGCTGGTAGCCCGGGATGTTTTCTTCGCTCGGAGGAATGCTGGTGGTGCCGAACATCACCACACTGGGCTCATGGGGATGAAACCAGCCACACGTGCTCGCCGAGCCCGGCTTACTGAGCAGAAGGGGCTCGCCGATGGTCGTGGATTCGCCGCGCTTGCCCCAGTGCAACTCCGCTGCGTACATCGAGTAATGCTCGTCGGGCTCTTGGCCTTTCTCGGGAACCGGGACCGCCTGGAAGATGATCCAGTCCATGTCGGGGCTGAAATATGCTTCGCCCGCTTTGAGGAACATCTCGTTCGTTGTGAGTTGTGAGTGGTTGCTCAGGATCGGCCCCTCGGTGAGCCGCCAATCTTGAGCGCTCGCCGCCGACGCCCCCCCCATCAGCACTCCCCCCATCAGCACCCCCCCCATC
>CAYUVO010000007.1:0-49078 GCA_964448185.1 uncultured Phycisphaeraceae bacterium | reverse complement strand
CCCCCCCCCCCCCCCCCCCCCCCCCCCCCCCCCCCCCCCCCCCCCCCCGGGGAGGCCCTTTGCGCCTGCTTTGGTTTCGATCTTTCCGTTGACGCAGCTTCAGCTCGACGATCAGGGCGAGCCGTGGCTGTTGTTGTTTATTGAGCTTCAGGATCGCTGGTCGGACCCGGTCAAGGCGGTGGGCTGGCTGACGGTGTTTTTGGAGCCAACGGGAGGCAACACCGGGAGGGCTCACGAGGCCAGGTGGGATGTTGACTTGAGTGATGCGAGTGTGAACTCGGCGTTGTTTGATCCGGTCACGCGGACGTACCGGGTGCAGCTCGGGGGGCTGCCGGCGCGAGCGGTTGCGATGGCCCAGCGCTCAGAGCAACGTCTGGACGGAGCCGGGGAGAATCAGGGGGGGGCGGGGGGGGCGGGCAAGCTGGTGTTTCGTGCGATGTTTCGGACGCTGGGTCCTCGTGGAGAAGAGATCGAGCTGTGGGACACGTTTGAGCTTGAGCACTAGCCCCCCATCCTTCCCCCCTCTCTTCTTGTCTTCTCTTCCCAACGAAACAGCCCGCCGCTTCCTGCAATCGCAGAGAACGGCGGGCCGGTGATGTTTCTTCCTAAGGTTGGACGGGGGGGTTACGCAGCCAGCTTGACCCCTTGGGTGTTCTCGGTAGTGTTGTTGGCGCTCGTCGTGTTCGACGAGATGATTTGCGCACCGCCCGTACCAAACTTCACGGTGAACTCCGCCGGGTTGCCCCGCTTGGTCGAGCGCAGCCCGGTGATCTGGTACACAACCGGCGTATCGCCCGACGGCAGCGTGTCATCAAGGAACTCACGCACGCCCGTAGCGCCGACATATTCCGGCTGGCTCTGGCCCTGGCCCTGCCGCTTGATTTCATAGATCGTGCCGCTGGTATTGGGCGGATTGTCTGACTTCCATCGCAGCTTGAGCGAGCCGTCTTGCAACAACTCAACAGTAAGATTCGTCGGGATGCCCGGAGGCGGGGTGGCGCTGGCGGGCTGGGGCGGGGGGATCTGGGCGAGCGTGTACACATTGGGATCGCCGGTGGTCTGCGCAAAGCTTAGAATCGTCGAGACCATCGCGGCTCCTGCGCCGGGCTCGCTGTGCATGGCGCGGACCGCGTCGTTGAGCGTCTGGGTGGCGGTCTTGGACGCTTGGCGAGCGGCCTCGATGGCCATCACCGCGTTGCTCGCGTCGATCACCAGCGATGCAAGGTCGCCGACCTGCTGAGCAGTCAGGCCGATCTCGACGGCGTTGGCGCCCCACGGCGACAGGTGCGACTGGTAGAACGCGATCTTCTCTTCTCGGTTGGTTGGAACGACTGACATGAGGGTGCTCCTTGGCGCTGCGCCCCCCCTCCCCACCCTTCCCACCACCCACCACACGCACAACATAAGAGGGGGGAGGGAATGGGAAGGAGGGGGGTGCTCGGTCGCCGGTGTATGGGCGGCCCGTTGCGGAACGTCCAACGCTGGACGGCGCTCGAGGCCTGGGTTCAGGAGCCTTCGTCGGCGCGCCGCGAGGGCGACTTGACGGACGCACGCAACAAACGTGCACTTTGTTGTGTACCAGCCATAGAACGCGGTTTGACATCCTTGAAAAGTGACTTCACATCCATGAAAGATGGCTGCGCATCCATGAAAAACGACTTCACGTCCATGAAAAACAACTTTACAGCCATGAAAAACTGCTGCGCATCTATGAAAAACGATTTCACGTCCATGAAAAACAACTTTACAGCCATGAAAAACTGCTGCGCATCTATGAAAAACGACTTGAAAGCCATGCGCAGCGACTTGAAAGCCCTTTGCAACAACTTGAAACAGCGCAAGACCTGCCGGGCCGCGACCAGTCGGACCTGCCCGAGCCTCCCCCCCTTCCCACTCCTCAGCGGGGCAAAGGGCAGGGGTGAGGGGGCGGCTGAATCATTTTTATAACAGTATATCATTACTTTCGTTTGCTTTTGTAATCAGGACCGGTAAACTGTGGAGCGATAAGAGGTAGAGAGTACAACCCGCAACTGGTGCCTATGTGCCCCCTCCCATGTCGAGGGTGACAAGACAAGGCGCATTATAAGGAGTTGTCTTGTGCTGACTTGTACCCCATCGCGATTATTTCTCTCTAGGTCCACTTCACCCTTCTGCCCGATGTTCCTCATAGCGGCGGCCGCCGCGGCAGCTTCGGCGATGAGCGCTAGGGCAGATATCCTCGGATTCAATAACCTCCAGGGTTGGGAATACAACCAAGACCTAGGCGACATGGGTACGCCCGCAAGTAGACCAGACGCGAACACTGTACAACTCACAACAGGTAGCAATCAGCTTCGGTCTATTTTCTACTCCACAACGCAGTCTGTTACGCAATTCAACGCATCGTTCACATATCGCGCAAACGGTGGCGGCGTGAGCCGACGCTTGGCATTCATTATTCAGAATGCGCCCGCTGGCGACGACACGATTGGAACAAACGGTCACGCTTACCAAGGCATTGCAAACAGCGTTGCGATCCTCTTTGACATTGATTCGTCTGGTAGACAGTATGTTGGGTACTATACGGGTGGTATTGTTCCTTCACTTGGAGAACTTACACCAGTGAACTCTCGCAACCGGGACATCCTTGTCTCAGTGAGCTATGCAGGCGGCAACTTCTTGGCTCTCAGCCTTACAGATGTACTCGACCCAAATCTCATCTTCGATCGAAATTTTGTTCTACCTGCTTCGATCACGACGAGCGTTGCTGGCGATACGGCATATGTAGGTTTTGGAGCAAGTACATTCGGTGCCGCGGATCAGATTGTCTCGAATTTCTCGTTTGTAGTACCGTCGCCGAATGCTGCTGCCGTACTGGGGCTGAGCGGGCTGATGGCTGCACGTCGCAGACGCTAATTCAAACTGGTCGTCACAGTAATGAACGCGGGCCGTTCTCTTGCAGGGAAAGCCTGTTTGCATCTCGGCACAGAGTGCAGTGCGACTTGGTGAGCTTCGGCGACTTCCTCGCGCTGCTCGGCTTGGTTGGGCCGTGCCCCGGTGGAATACCCGGCTGCGATGGCGATATCGCGGATGACTTCGGCACCCTCAATGGCGGCGACGGCATGGTCTCCTTCGGCGACTTCTTGGCGTTGCTCGGCCTCGTCGGGCCGTGCCCGTAAGAAGGAAGAGGGCAATAGGGAATAGGCAATGGGGTGGGGGAGAAGAATCCCCCTCACCCTGCTGCTTCGCAGCTTCCCTCTCCCACGGTGGGGAGAGGGAGGAAGAGGCGCGCTGATCAGCCCGTCGCATCCTCGGCAGAAGAAGGGGGGGCGGGCGGAGCCTTCTCGACCACCTCGACGCGCGAGTAGCGGTCAAGATTGCACATCACCAGCTCGCCATCGTCCTTACGAAGCTCCAGACGATCCATCCACAGCTTCTTATCTTCGCTGTGCGCAAACCATGAACCCGTCTTCTGCTGCTCGGCGAGCACCACCACACCCTCGACCGAGGTCACCATCGTCCCGCTCAAACGAGGGACCTGCTGTGTGACGCGGACCCGATCGCCCGCCTGATATGAACCCAGAGTCTGTGCCATAGCTCCAGTGTAGCCGCCCGCAGCGATTCTCTGCTGAACTGGGGATCCCATCGGGTACACTCGGCCCCATGGACACCAGCGGCCCCACCGCCACCTTTGGACCCGATGACCTCGCCCAACGCCACGCCCAGCGCCACGATCTCCACCTCGTGCCCGGCGACACCGTCGGCCCGTTCAAACTCCTCAAGTTCCTCGGCGACGGCGCCTTTGGCATCGTCTTCGCCGCCGAACCGGTGACCAGCTCCGCCCCCAACCCAGCCCCCCCCGCCAACGCCACCGCCTTGCCCGCGAACATCCCCAAGCGCGTCGCCCTCAAGATCATCAAGCCCGGCATGGATTCCAAGGCCGTCGTCGATCGCTTTGACGCCGAACGCCAAGCCCTGACCATGATGCACCACCCGGGCATCGCGACGATCTTCACCGGCGGGCTGACCGCTCCCGAGCAGGGCAGCCGGCCCTACTTCGCCATGGAACTCGTCCAGGGCATGCCCATCTCCAAGTGCTCCGATGCGCTGTGCCTGAACATCCGCGAGCGCTGCGAGCTGTTCATCCGTGTCTGTGACGCGGTGCAACACGCCAACTCCAAGGGCATCATCCACCGCGATCTCAAGCCGTCGAACGTGCTGATCTCGCGCGACGCCGCGGGCAACCCCCAGCCTAAAGTCATCGACTTTGGCATCGCCAAAGCTCTCCACCAACGCCTCACCGACGCCACTCTCTATACCGAGCAGGGCCAGCTCATGGGCACCCCCGAATACATGAGCCCCGAACAGGCCGACATGTCCGGCGCCGCCGTCGATGCGCGCACCGACGTCTACTCGATCGGCGTGATGCTCTACGAATCGCTCGCGGGCCAACTGCCCTTCGATAAGCACGAGCTCCGAGCCGCGGGCCTCGCGGGCCTCCACTCCGTGCTCACCGCCCGCACGCCGCCCACCCCGAGTGCGCGACTCGAAGAATGCAAAAAGCACCGCGACAGATACCAACGCATCCTCGATGCGCGCGCTACCGAGCACAAACGCATCCGCAGCTCCCTCCCCAACAAGCTCGATCACATCGTCATGAAGGCCCTGGCGATTGATCCGGCTCAGCGGTACGCGAGCCCAAGCGAACTCGCCGACGATCTGCGCCGATTCCTCGATGGCGGGCGCGTGCGCGCCAAGAAGACCCGCCCGCTGCTCCTCTCCAAGAGCAGTGAATCTACGAAGCCCAAACCACTTCTCCAGCTCATGAAGCTGGTGCTGGTCATCGCCCTGCTCGCCGCCGCCGTCTGGTTCGCCTCTACCCAGTTCGACACCTCGGCGATCATGAAGGGCATCAAGTCTCTCAACCCGTCAGCCGCGTTCTCCCCCGAAGCAAACTAGCTCACCCCCCCCCACCCCCACCCCCACCGGCTCACCCCTTAGCGGGACTCACCCTCCAGCGAGCTCCTCAGCCTCTGCCAGCGTTGGAGCCTCCGCAATCAATCGAACGATCGGCTCGGTATTACTCGACCGAACGTGCAGCCAAGCACCCCGTTCGCTCAAGTCCACCCACACCCCGTCGCGCCGATCAATCTTCGCTCCCGGCTGGCCCTCGTAGCGAGCCGCAACCTCTTCGATGAGCTTCGTCGCCGATGCACGGTCCACAACCGCCACCTTACGTTTGACAATCGAGTAACCATTCCCGCTGGGCGAGAGCGCGTTGATCTCGCCCACCAGCTCGCTGATCGACTTGCCCGTGCGCGCACACAACGCGAGCACCAACGCCATCGACGACAACGAATCGCGCACATACGTCACCTCGGGCCAGATCACCCCGCCGTTGCCCTCGCCGCCGAAGCTGATCGTGTGCCGCTTGAGCTCGCTGACCACGTTCGCCTCGCCCACAGCAGTCCGCTCGACGCGCGCGCCAAACTTGTTCGCAATATCCCCCAGCATCCGCGACGTCGAAAGATTCGTCGCCAGCACGCAGTTCTTCGCGGCACTCCCGAGCAGCTCGAGCGCCGACCACGCCGCGAGCACCAGCGTGTATTCCTCGCCGATGTATGCGCCGTTCTCGTCGATGATCGCTAGGCGGTCCGCGTCGGGATCTTGCGCAAAGCCCACATCAGCCCCCAGCTCGCCAACCTTGCTGCACAGCCCAACCTTCCCACTCAGATTCTCCCGCGTGGGTTCGGGCACATGCGGGAACAACCCCGTGCTCTCGCCAGCAATCGCTTCAACCTTGCACCCCAGTTCGCCAAGCAGCATCACGCCGCCGGGGCCGCCCGAGGCGTTGACCGAATCGAGCACCGCCGTAAACCCTCGGCTACGAATCGCCGCAGCAACATCACTCCCAATCCGGTCGAGCACCACATCAACATGCGTGCGCACCGAATCGGTCGATGCCTCGCACGTTCCGAGCTGGTCCCACGCCACGCTCAATCCACTTCCATCTGCGAACCGTTGGGCGATCCCCGCCGCTGCCGAAACCTCCGGTGCGCACGCCGAGACTTCCCGCGCTTGTTTGGAATCTCGAACAAGGCACTTGATCCCGTTCCACTGCTGCGGGTTGTGGCTCGCGGTAATCACCACCCCGCCCGCAGCCTCGCGGGCGTCGGTCATCACCCCCACCGTCGGGGTCATCGCCACGCCCAAATCGACTACATCGCACCCCGCCGAGGTCAGCCCCGCCACCACCGCATCACGCATCACCGCCCCACCCGCGCGGCCATCCCTCCCGAGCACTACGACCGGTCGCCCCGCACCGCCAGTTTCCCGTTCCACAAACCACCCGCCGAGCACTGACGCGTACCGCGCCGCCACCTCAGCCGTCAGGCTCTGACCCACCACGCCTCGCAGCCCGCTCACGCTCACAATCAAATCGTCCACGCCAATACCTCCGGTTCCTTCTTAGCCGTCTCCACCACGATACTCTTGAACCGATGTTCGCGATCACCGTCCAAGCCGAGTTCTGTGCTGCCCACTCCCTGACGATTGCGGGCACCCCCGAGCCCATCCATGGCCACAACTTTGGCATCACCCTCACCCTCGAAGGCCCGAGCCTCGATCCCGATGGCCTGCTCTGCGATTTCCACACCGTCGAGCACACCTTGAACGAACTGCTCGCACCGTTTGTAAACGCCAACCTCGCCGAGTGTCCGCCGTTCGATGCGCTCAACCCATCCGCCGAGAATATCGCCCTGTTCATCGCCGAATCCATGCACAATCGCCTCGGTGATTCCCTGGCACCCCACGCCCGGATCGCCGAAGTCAGCGTCTCCGAAGCCCCGGGCTGCGTGGCGTTCTACCGACCGCGGCGGGCGGGCGCCGCGGCGGGGGCCGCGGCGGGCGGCGGCCCCCGCGGGCGCCCCGCCACCCCCCCCTCCCGTCATCCAAATAACTCATACAACTACAAGCCCACATGACCACACGCCCGACCGAAACAGACACCCCCTCGCCTCGCAGCGTGGCCCCCGATCCCGCAGCCCTCGCTGCGCAGTTCGCAGCACAAACCGACCACGGCGCACCCGATCTCAACCGCGATCTCTCGTGGCTCGAGTTCAACCGCCGAGTCCTCGATCAAGCCGAAGACCCGGACACCCCCGTGCTCGAACGAGCCAAGTTTCTCGCGATCTTCGCGAGCAACCTCGACGAGTTCTTTATGAAGCGTTTCGCATTGCTTCAGTTGCGCGTCGAGCGCGATCCTCAAGCGGTCGATCGTCAAGGCCGACCCCAACGGGAGATACTTGCAGCGGCCCGCGAGATCGTGCTCGCTCTCCAGTTCCGCCAAGCCGCCATCTGGCGCGACGAGGTGCTCCCGGCACTCGCCCAAGCCGGTATCGAAGTGCTCTCGATCGATCAACTTTCCAACGCCGAACTCGACGATCTCGATCAGCGGTTCATCACCGAGGTCTTCCCGGTGCTCACGCCGCTGGCGGTCGATCCCGGGCACCGCTTCCCGTTCATCTCGAACCTCTCTGAAAACTTGGGCATGTTCGTCGGCATCGCCAATGACGACGACCCCGATGAGCTGAGCGATCCGCGCTTCGCCCGCATCAAGATCCCCGACGTGCTCCCGCGGTTCATGGAGATCCCGACCGAAGGTACAACGCGCAGATTCATCGGCCTCGAACAACTCGTCAGCCGAAACCTCCACCGCCTGTTCCCGGGTATCAAAGCCGCCGACGTCACCGCCTTTCGTGTCACCCGATCTGCGGGCCTCCAATCCGACGAAGACGATATCGAAGACCTGCTCGAACAGGTCGAAACCGACCTCCGTAAACGCAGGTTCTCCGATGCCGTCCGGCTCGAAATGCCCGAGCACCACCCCGAAGCCATCCGCAAGTTCGTCGCATCAGCGCTCGAACTCAACGACGACGAGGTCTACGCCCGCCCCGGCCCGCTCGAATACGCAAACCTCTTCGAGCTCGTCGAACTCGACCGACCGGATCTCAAACACCCGCACTGGACGCCCATCGTCCCACCACGTCTCGCGCACGAAGACACCGACATCTTCACCGCGATCCGTGAGCGCGACCTGCTCGTTCATCATCCTTACGAATCGTTCAAGTACTCCGTCCAGCACTTCATCTCGGCAGCCGCACGCGATCCCGACGTGCTCGCCATCAAGCTCACGCTCTACCGCACGAGCCGCGACTCCCCCTTTATCGCATCGCTGATCCGGGCCGCCGATGCGGGCAAGCAAGTTGCCTGCCTCGTCGAGCTGCGCGCACGTTTCGATGAATCCAAAAACGTCCGATTCGCACGCCAACTCGAGACCCACGGCGTCCACGTCGCCTACGGCGTAGTCGGCCTCAAAACCCACTGCAAATGCTCCGTCGTCGTCAGACGCGAACGTGGCTCGCTCCGCAGCTACGCACACATCGGCACCGGGAACTACCACCCCAAAACCGCACAGCTCTACACCGACCTGGGCCTGCTCACCTGCAACCCACAGATCACCCACGACGTCCACAACCTCTTCAACCTGCTCACCGGCAGAGGCATCTCATCTCACTTCGAGCACCTGCTCGTAGCGCCCGAAACCATGCGTTCGAGATTCATCGAGATGATCGACCGCGAGATCACCAACGCCAAAGCAGGCAAGCCCGCGCGGGTGCTCGCCAAAATGAACTCGCTCGAAGATCAACGCATCATCGACAAGCTCTACGAAGCCTCCAATGCCGGTGTCAGCGTCGAACTGTTCATCCGCGGCTTCTGCTGCCTCCGCCCGGGCGTCAAAGGCCTCTCGGAGAACATCACCGTCCGCTCGGTCGTGGGCCGATTCCTCGAACACTCCCGAGTCTTCCACTTCGCCAATGGACACGATGATCCCCGCCTGGGCGATTGGTACATCGGGTCCGCCGACTGGATGAACCGCAACCTCTCCGGGCGTGTCGAAGCAGCCGTGCCCGTGCTCGACCACGCGGCGCGCGATCAACTCACCACGATCTTTGAGATCACCCGCCAAGACCGCGTCCGCGCCTGGCAGCTCAACCCCGACGGCACCTACGCCAAATTCTCGCCCTCACCAGACAGCCCCGAAGACAGCCCCGAACGACAGGGCACCTTCGTCTCGCTTATGAACCTCGCCAAGTCCCGCCAGATCCCCTCGTAAGCCGACGCCCAGACAGACACAAGCCCGCTCAGCTCTCCTGGGCGTCCCCGAACCACTCGTCTTCGATAGCCCATGCGCCGCTCTTGCCGCTGATCGCTCGGGCGATCCGTGCCGCATGAACGTGCGCATTCTCGATGAACACCCGCACGCCGCCGAGCTCGGTTCCCGCGATAGCAGTCCCCGCGACGAACACGCCGCTGATATTGGTTTCCATCGTCGCCGAGTCATACTTGGGCTTGCGTGCCCCGCCCACGAGTTCGACCCCGAGCTGCTCGAACAGCGACGTGTCCTGTTCATACCCCGTAAGCAACAACACATCGTCTGTTTCGATCTCATGACGCTCACCCGTCGGCTCGCCATCGCTGCACGCCTGAAGCGTCACGCGCCCGGGCTCAAACTCAACAGGCGCGGTGCTCGGCATGAACGTAATCTTCTGTTTGTCGATCAGCCACTCAAGCTCGGGCCGCAACCAGTACTTGACCCGCTTGGCGTCGAACGCATCGCGCCGATAGCTGATCGTCACCTCCGCCCCCACGCGGTACAGCCGGATCGCCGCTTCGACCGCACTGTTCTTGCCCCCCACAATCAGCACCCGACGCCCGACGTATACCGACGGATCGCGCAAGTAGTGATCCACCATCGGCAGATCCTCACCCTCAACCCCAAGGAGCTTCGGGCGGTGCATGTTCCCGATCGCGAGTACCACCTTCGAAGCTGCGAGCGTTTCCACCGGACCCTCATCGAGCCGAGCGTCGCGAACGCTCACCGCAAAGCCATCTCCCGATCGCTCGATCCCCACGACGCTCGTGAACGTGCGCACATTGATCGAATGCGTCCGGGCGACCTGCACCAGATAGCCCAAGTAATCCTCGCGGGTGGCCTTCTCTTGATTCGCCACCGCCATCGGGACGCCCGCGATCGCAATGCGGTCCGGGCTCGAAAAAAACTTCGTCCCCGGAGCCCACCACCGCATGGTCGCCCCGATCGCACCCCGATCAACCACGAGCGAATCCACGCCGCAGCGTTGCAATGCCCACGCGGTTTCGAGCCCGATCGGGCCCGCCCCAACAATCACCACGCCGACATCTGCCCGATCATCCGCTGTCGTCTTCATACTAAACCGTAGCCCCGCTGCTCTGTCCCACCTAAACTCGCATGTAGACGTATGCCATCATGGCCAAACAGGTATGGCCACACAGGAGGATCCCATGCCCGCAGTCTCTTCAAAAACCCGCGACATCCTCGGCTCCGATGCCGCGTCGCTCCTCGACTACCAATCTAAAACCGTCTCCAAAGCCGACCTGCATCTCCCCGGGCCGGACTTCATCGACCGCGTGTTCTCCCACTCCGACCGCTCGCCCAACGTGCTCCGCAACCTCCAGCACATCATGAACACAGGCAGGCTTGCCGGCACGGGCTACCTCTCGATCCTCCCCGTCGATCAGGGCATCGAGCATTCCGCCGGTGCTTCGTTCGCGCCCAACCCGATCTACTTCGATCCTGAGAACATCGTCAAGCTCGCCATCGAGGGAGGCTGCAACGCCGTCGCCTCGACCTTCGGCGTCCTGGGCTCGGTCGCACGCAAGTACGCCCACAAAATCCCCTTCCTCGTCAAGATCAACCACACCGAGCTGATGACCTACCCCAACACCTGCACCCAGATCCCGTTCGGCTCCATCCGCCAGTGCTACGAGATGGGCGCAGTCGCAGTCGGGGCCACCATCTACTTCGGATCCGATGAATCCGAACAACAAATCCAATACGTCAGCGACATGTTCGCCGAAGCCCACTCCTACGGGCTCGTCACCGTTCTCTGGTGCTATCTCCGCAACAACGCCTTCAAGGTCAACGGCGTCGACTACCACTCCTCCGCCGACCTCACCGGCCAAGCCAACCACCTCGGCGCCACCATCCAGGCCGACATCGTCAAGCAAAAACTCCCCACCAACAACGGCGGGTTTGCCGCCCTCAACAGCGGCGACTCCTCCTACGGCAAGTTCCGCAAAGAGGTCTACACCGAGCTCGCAGGCTGCGACGAAACCGGCCAAGGAGGACACCCCATCGACCTCTGCCGATACCAGCTCATCAACCAGTTCATGGGCCGCGTGCCGCTCATCAATTCAGGCGGCGAATCCAAGGGCGCAGGCGACCTCGCCGACGCGGTGCATACCGCCGTCATCAACAAACGCGCCGGTGGCATGGGCCTGATCTCGGGCCGCAAATCCTTCCAACGCCCGATGAACGAAGGCGTTGGCCTCCTCAACGCCATCCAAGACGTCTACCTCGATGACTCCGTGACGATCGCGTAATCAAAGCACAACATCACACGCATTGTGCCACTGACCTGCTCTTGCAGGTCAGTGTTTTTTATACCCAGCAGTCAACGATCAACCTACTGGTCAACCAACGCTTCAAGATCGACCGAGTTAAGATACTCCATGTACTTCATATGAAGCTCGGGCACCGCCCAGACAATGATCTCACCTTCCATCAGCGGGCTGATACTCGACTTCGCGCCGTTCTCGACATCCCACGCACCGGAGAGATCTCGCTCTGCAACCAGACGTGTTAGCAGCCGGATCTGTTCCGCCCGAGTGGCCTCGTCGTCACTGAGCAGATGAGACACCCTGTACAACCCATGCACATGCTCTTGGCCCCCACGAAACAACACCGGCTCCGTTTCCAACTCCCACGAGTTCTCGTGCAATTCATCAAGGGCGTTCTGGATGTAGTCCAGCACGGGCGCCCGCCCCCACACAACCAACCGATCTCCCACAAGATGCGTGCAGCCAAGGAGCGTCCCGCTTGAGTTCGGCACCTCCCGCTGCGCGTGGCTCTCAAGCAGAGACGCACAGCCATACGCGTTGTGGTTCGATCGCCAGATCATGGGCAAGCCCGTGAAGAATGAAGTTGTGACAAAGCCCCGCCACGTCTCATACTCGGAATCAACAGGCACCACCGGCGAAAGATCAAACACCCGCACCTCCGTCCCGCTCCCAAACACCGGCGGGCTTTGCTTCCACGCGCTAGCAATCTTGTACGCCCAAAGATCACGCACCCCGCCCGAGGTCAGGTTCATATCCAGACGCTGCGCGAATACCCGGTCGATCTTCTTTCGTGGCACGCCCCGCCCAAGATTCACATCAGCATCACACACGATCGCCAGCACATACGAAGGCACAAGCCCAACCGCACCTTCCATCTGGATTCGACGATCGTTTGCTCTCGCATACACAACAAGCCCAACAAGCAGCAGCCCCACCACCGCCGTCTTCCATTTCCGCCGCGTCCGATTCAGCACCCGCTCGCTCTTATGCTCGCACCCGCACTCCGGACACAACAGCCCGCCGCCCGACATGTCGTACGCGCACCGCCGGCACCGCAGCCGTCCCCGTGGCCTATCCCACAAGAGAGCCCACAGCACCAGCGCCGCCGCTAGCCCAAGCACCACCCAACATGTAATCCCGATCCAGCCCATATCAATGGTTAGATACTACTGCACCCAACGAGTTCCATGATAAAAAACACTGACCCAAAGCCGACCCATCGCAATGGGTCGGTTCCCCTCTAGTCTCTAGGTGGCTCACTAGGCTCCCCAAGCCCCTTTTCCCCCCGAAGCCCCCTCGTAACATCAGTCTGAATCCGGCGATTCAACGAAATCATATGGTGACTCAAAAACACACGCCCCGGCACCCAGATCGGCTCCTGATCAACCGGCGACGAACGCGTCGCGCCAACCCAGCCGTCGCGCAGCACTCCGCAAGGACAACCTCCCGTTCGTCATCGGACGCATCAGCGACTCGCACGCTGGGCCGGTGGAAGGCCAACCCGTCTGGCAGTTCGGCGAGGTCGTCCGCGCCGCCCAGCAGCAGGTCGCACAGAGCGACCCACACGCCATACTCGTCACCACGACCGACGACTACAGCTACTCCGACCGCGCCCACTACGACACCGCTGGCTACATCAACCTCGGACGCGCCTTCGCAGATGCCGCCAGCGCCCTGCGAAGCGAGTAAGCCGGGCCTGCTCAACGCCATCTAAAACGCCTGCCTAGATAAATCAGTGACGATCGCCTGATCGTATTGATTTATAGAACGAGTCTCATATGGCGAGCGCAATCATGCGTTCACTGTTCCGTGCCTCTTCGCGCCATCAAGTAGAGTCTCATTGACGTGACTCGGCAGATCCGATCAACGTGCGATTGACTGTTCTTGAAACAACCCCTCCGCCCGGCTCGGACGTGGCCGCACACGTGCCCAAGCACCACGTGAACACCGAAACAGGAACTCCTCGCTGCGGCGTCACGCCCTTGTTTTCGCAAAGGCATAAATTGCAAACAAACCACAAACAACCTGTTACCGGTACAGCGTAGACCCTGCCCAGACCACACCGTGGCTTCGCTTTGTTCACCTAAATGGTGTTTTTGTAAATATTCTCAAAATACACTTCCTCCGAATCCACTCCTCGATTACCCTCTTACTGGGAGCCGAGTGCTATGGCACAAATACGAGCCAGCTTGACTCCTTCATAGGTTTGTACGGAGAGATAGATGAAAAACACAACAAAAATGACAGCGATGCTTGTCGCATTCGCGGCGTCGTCGGCTTCGGCTGACATTATAAACGTTTCGGCGAGCGCTTCAGGCCTCGCCGGAGGAACCTCCGCCAACGGCGGCCTCGGCGCAACATACACCGCCGACCTGCCACAGTTTGATCCCGCCCTCGGCGCGCTCACAAACGTCCAACTCGCGATCACCGCCGAGCACGCCGGAACTTTCGATATGACGAGTAACGGGACCGGCGGCGGCTACATCATCTTCTACATCGACTATTCCTTTGAAGTCAACGGGTTCGGCGGAACCGACGGCAATCTGCTCCTCCTCGACTGGGTCAACGAACCAACATCGGGCAGCCCGTTCGGAAGCGCGCCCGGCCATTTCAATACCGGCTTCACACCCGTGGCAGATGGCGCCTCCGTCTCTGTCCCATTCGGCACCTCGCTTAACTTTGCTGACACATATTCTTCAGGCGATTCAGAGTTCTCGCAGTTCATCGGAACCGGGACTTTGCCGTTCGATATCGTTGATTGGGCTGTGTTCAGCCTCGCCACCACCGGGTCAGATGTGTCGTGGGAACTCAGCAGCTTTGCCAACCTGACCGTTGATGCGACATACACCTTCACCCCGATCCCAGCGCCGGGCGCACTTGCCTTGCTTGCCGTTTCAGGGTTGATGGCAACCAGACGCCGCCGCTAAACATCAACCTGCCTCGGCATCCACTTCAATTTCTACAAGAGCCGCGCCACGAGCGCGGCTCTTTTTACGCCCCAAAACAGTTACCAAAATTCCTGAGAGAAAGGCCAGCGAAACACCCACCCAATACAAACCCCACGCGGGCACAATATCCGACACAACCTCCGGTCTTTCTGCTACTATCAAGATGCAACGGCCCATCGCCCTTGCGTGGGCAAGGCATTCTATTCTGATTCGCCCTAAGGCAGGAACACAACAACATGGCAGCCAAAATAAAAAAGAGATACGCTGTTGAGCGAAAAGATCAACTCAAAGCCCTCGCATCAACGATCCGATTTGACCTTTTCTTTGAGCTGGCACGACTTAACGGAGCGACCATCCGCAAGGTCTCCGGAAGATTGGGAAGATCACCCGTCTCGCTGTATCGACACATGGCCCTGCTCGTCGAGTGCGGCCTGGTCCGTGTGGAAGGCACCGAAAACCAAGGGCCTGCAAAGGCCGATGTGTATGTGCCGATCGCCCACGAGCTCACGCTCCCAAGGAGCGCCGACCACCCAGAGTTCATGAACGGCGTCGCAGCCGTGCTCAAGGCACAATGCCGCAACTGCGAAGACGAAGTCGTCAGCGGCTACGTCAGCCCCGCTGCTAGATTCCGCGGAGCACGGCGCAACTTTTACTTGATCAACGGCGTGACGTGGCTGACAAGCACAGAACTACGCGAGGTCAACTCGCTTCTCAACGATATCTACTCGATACTCAATAAAGCTGAACCATGGCGAAAGGGCACCGAACCCATCGGAATCACCCTCGCTGTCCGGCCGATCGAGAAATAGTCGCCTAAAACACTTCTCTTCACCACCCCTCGTCCAAATCATCCGCATCATCCACGACGTCAACGTCTCGATATGCTCTGTCTATATGCTCGCCACGCTCGCTGTTGCGTCTGACCATTCCGCGATCCAAGATCTCGCCATCGTCCTCGCGGTCGCGGGGGTCGCGGTGCTCGCAATGGGCCGATTCGGCATCGCCACCATCCCCGCGTTCCTGGTCGCAGGTGCCGTTTCTGGCCCATATGCGCTGGGCCTGATCCAATCACCCGACACCCTCACCACGATCAGCGAACTGGCGATTATCCTGCTGCTCTTTGGCATCGGGCTCCATCTCGATATGCGGGAGATCCGCCAGGGTTCAATGTGGATGTTCGGGGCAGCAACCCTGGCACTCGCCCTGTGTATCGCGGTGCTCTGGCCCGTCGCGATGCTCTGGGGGCTTGATCCGATGCCCGCTCTAGCCGTGGCGATGGCCATGAGCCTCTCGAGCACCGCACTGGTCACTCGAAGGCTCATGAAACAGCGCGCCCTGAGGCTGCCCGCCGGGAGACTCTCGGTCATCATCCTGATCGTTCAGGATCTCGCAGTGCCTCTGATGCTCATCGGGCTGAGCCTGCTCGCCCGCACCGAGGATCCGTCCGCGACAACCGCGCTCGCTGACGGCGCTTCGACCCCACCGATCGAGTGGTTCCTCTCGATGGCCAAGGCTGCAACCCTGAGCCTCGGCGGGCTCGTCCTGCTCGTATTCGCCGGACGATGGATGCTCCCCTGGGTGCTCCGCCAAGCAGCGTCGAGCGGCAGCGACGAGGTGCTCCTCACCCTCGGGCTAGGTGCCGCCATCGGCCTTGCGCTCCTCACCCAACTCCTGGGATTCAGCTACGAACTCGGCGCGTTCCTTGCGGGTCTGATCCTCGCATCCACCCCGTTCAAACTCCAACTCGGAGCCCTGCTCTCGCCTGCGCGGGACTTCTTTCTCGCCGTGTTCTTCACTACGCTGGGCATGGCGATCAACCCTGCAACGCTCGCCGATCTGTGGTTTGTGATCGTCCTTGCCAGCATCGCCCTCGCGGTCATCAAAGCCGTTGCGATCGCGTTCGCTTCATGGGCATCAGGAGCGATCGGAGCCGTCGCGACCACCACCGGGCTAACCCTCGCCCAAGCCGGCGAGTTCAGTCTGGTCCTGCTCCAAGCCGCCGCTGTTGCTGCGTTGCTCTCCCCTGACCAGACCTCCGCAGCGGTCGCTGTCGTCGTCATTTCGCTCGTCTTCGCGCCCATCCCCATCCTCGCCTCGACCCGGCTCGAACACCTCGCGTCAAGGCTCCCGCGCCCGCCCTGGCTCAAAGTTCCCCCAACGCCAACCGCCACAAAGAACGACCCGGCCTCACACGAACACCGCGTCATCATCGCGGGCTTTGGTCCCGTCGGACAGGTCGCCGCCGAGGCCCTCGAAGGCCTGGATCTGCACATCACCGTCATCGAACTCAACCCCGCGACCGTCCACACCCACAGCGCACTCGGTCGCCACGTGGTCTTTGGAGATGTGTCTCGAACGGAAGTCCTCGAAGCCGCAGGCGTGCCCGAAGCACACGCGATCATCATCACGATCCCCGACGAGCGAGCCGCGATGCGTGCCTGTCAGCACGCCAAAGAACTCAACCCGCACATCCGAGTCATCGCGCGCTTCCCGTTCCTCGGCAAAGGGCTCCTCGCCAAGTCGCTGGGCGCCGATGAGATCGTCGTCGACGAAGTCGCCACCGCCACCGCCATGCAACAGCTCGTCGTCCAATACCTCAAGCTCCCACCAACCAACGCCGCTCCCGCTGCTGCCGAGAAGCTACCGCGTGAACCAGACTGCGACCAGCCTTAGAAATCAAACCTCACGCCCGAATACAGCCGAAGGTCGCTCTGTTCGATCCCTGACGCCACTTCGCTCTGGTATTCGTGCAGCAAACCCGCACTAAGCTTGAGCCCGTCCATGATGTCCAGCGCATAATGCCACTCGAGCGTCGTCACCGTGCGGAACTCGCCCAGCTCGTCGAGATCCGGGAAGTACCGGTGCGTTGACTCGATCCCGTGGCGATCACTCATGTCCCACTCGAAGTCGTAGCCCAGCAACACCTCAGGGATCACCTCTTCACGATCCGATCCAAACTCCCGCGTAAACCCGCCACCGACACGCAGGATCAGTTCCATGTCGTCGCGGTCGATCGCTCGATACCCCACACCGGCACTGAGTCCCGTGCGGTAATCCCAGCTCTGGAACCTGTCCCACTCATAGCGCCCGTTGACAAACCACAGCCACCGCGTCCCCGGAATATCCCGGTCGTAGTTGCCCTGGGCCAGCAGCCGGTTCTGGGACGTCCTGCCACGACTCGTGCGCCGGTAGTACGCCCCCGAGAACACCAGTTTGTCGATCTTGGTCGTGCGTGTCGCCTTGTACACCAGCCGCATCTGCTCGGTTTGCGTGTTCCCTTCGTTGAGCGACAACGCCACCTCGGCCCGCTGCTTCCACTTGGGCTTAGGCTTGGATTCGGGAGCAGGTTCAGGATCGGGATCGGGGGTTGCCTCGACAGGTACCACTACTGGAACTTGCATCGCAGGCACCACCTCGTTTGGCTCACCTTTCGTGGGAATCACAACCGTCCCGTCCTCGCCCGCCACCAACCCCTCGGGCAGCTCCACGCCCATCGCCCGCAGCGCTTCGAGCATCTCCGCTGCGGTGGTCGCCCGCGCAGATGGCTCATCCTGCCCCGCTGCCATCGGCGTGCAGCACAGCGCCACCAGCACCCCAACCGCCCACAAAGCCCGCCCACGCCACGCCGAAACTGATACGAATGCTCTCATGAGCAAGACTATCCACCCCATTTGAACGCCTCGGGCTCCCCCGCATCCATGCCAGATCAACCCGTTTGGCTATACTTCCCCGCTCCCTCCAAGGCGTGTGCCCGGGAGTGTTTGTGACGCTTACAACCCCGTCGCACGCGAGCCGCAAGCTCTCTTGTCGCGACGTCGCTCTCCCCACTCTCCGGAGCTCATACCACTCATGGCGTCACTCGAGGACATCGCTCAACACGTCGGGGTTTCCAAGTCCACCGTCTCGCTCGTGCTCAACGGCAAAGCACGCAAAGCACGCATCAGCGAACGACGAATCAAGGAAATCACCAAAGCCGCCGAAGAGCTCAACTTCGTCCCTAACGCCGCCGCCCGCGCCATCCGCAAGGGCAAGTTCGGCCAGCTCGGGCTCTTGCTCTCGAGCATCCCCACCCGCGCCCTGCTCCTGCCGGGCCTGCTCGAATCCATCCGCATCACGCTCCGCGAAAAAGACCAGCTCCTCCTGCTGGGCGAGCTCCCCGATAACCAGCTCACCAATGACGACGTGCTCCCCCGCATTCTCCGCGAGTGGGCCGCCGATGGCTTGCTCATCAACTACCTCGAAGCCGTCCCCGAACGCATGCGCACACTGCTCGACGAGCACCGCATCCCGACCGTCTGGCTCAACATCAAGCGGGACACCGACGCCGTGTATTGCGACGACCTCGCCGCAGCCACCGAAGCCACCGACCACCTCATCAAGCTGGGCCACACACACATCGCCTACCTCGCCATGGGAATCAACGGCCACTACTCCAAGGCCGACCGCCAAGCCGGATATACCCAAGCCATGCGCGCCGCCGGGCTCACCCCGGACATCCACCAATGGGACCACTCCGTCGACGCGCCCGACCGAGCCGAAGCAGCCCATGAGTGGCTCGCGGCACAGAGCCCCCGCCCCACCGCCGTGCTCACCTACGGGCAAGGCGACGCCCTGCCCCTGCTCACCGCCGCCCTCCAACTCGGGCTCAAGGTGCCACAAGATCTCTCGATCGCGACCTTCCATCCCGGCCCGCTCACGCTTCCCGGTCTGGCGATCACGACCTGGTGCATGCCGTCTACCGAGCTTGGCCGCGCGGGCGTCGAGCTGCTACTCGAACGCATCGAGAAGAAAGCCACCGACATGCCCTCGGTCGTCATCCCCTACACCCGCGTCGAGGGCTCGACCGTCGCTCCCCCAGCTTCAGCATGACTCACGCACGTTCTGAGCCCTGACCCAAACTTCTCCCTCATCCCGATTCGACCAACGCCCGATAGATCCCCAGAGATCACGGTTCGCTGTACCATTCCCAGCCAACCGATCTCGCAATAAAGGATCTCCCGTTCGTGCCCAACCCCCTGCACTCACCACACGCCTCCAACCGCGCCTCGAATCGCAACCCTCTGCCGCGCTCACGCAAGGGCAATGCGTGGGACTCGGACGACGCGGGCGTGCTCGTCGCAGCCAACGCCGCCCGGTTCCGCTCGCCCTTCGCTGACGACAAGACCATCCCGCCCTCGATCTCGATCCAGAGCCCGCTTGAACCCATCGGGCCCGTCGGCATCGACTTTCGACCCATCCCCCGCTTCGCCCGTGACGCCGAAGGATGCCACCTGATCCGCGTCGATACCGAGCCCGCCGTCTCTCTCTATGGCACGGGTGAGGTCGCCGGTCCCATGCGACGCAACGGCACCAACGCACTCCTCTGGAACACCGACTCCTTCGGCTACGACCGCTCAACCCCCGCCCTCTACCAAGCCCACCCATGGATCCTCGCCCTGAGACCCGACGGCTCGGCCTTCGGTGTCCTCATCGACACCACCTACCGAACCGAGATCAACCTCACCGCAGGCATCCGCGTCAAAGTCCACGGCCCGGCCCCCGCGGTCTACGTCATCAACGCCGATTCGCCCGATCAAGTCCTCGCCACCCTCGCCCAATGGATCGGCCCCATGCCCCTGCCCCCCATGTGGGTGCTCGGGTTTCATCAATGCCGATACTCCTACGACACGCAGGACATCGTGCTCGAAGTTGCCAAGAGCTTCCGCAAGCATGATCTGCCGTGCGATGTGATCTGGTGCGACATCGATTACATGGACGAGTACAAAGTCTTCACCACGCACCCCGAGAGCTTCGAGAACGTCTGGGCGATGACCCGCGAACTTTCGACCATCGGCATGCGCACGGTCTACATCCTCGACCCGGGCCTCAAGGTTGACGACGACTACCAGCCCTATACCACCGGCGTCGAAGCTGGTCACTTCGTCCAACTCCCCGATCGTTCGATCTATGAAGGCCAGGTCTGGCCGGGCGTCTGCGCCTTTCCCGATTTTCTCAACTCGAACGTCCGTTCGTGGTGGGGAAGTCTCTGCGCTGATTTCGCCGAGCACACCGGGGCCGCAGGGCTCTGGACCGACATGAACGAGCCCGCGGTCTTCGACGGCCCCGACCACACCCTCCCGCTCGAATCAAAGCACAACGCCGACCCCGAACTCGGAGGACCGGGCGACCACGCCCGCTACCACAACGTCTACGGCATGCACATGGCCCGCGCCACCCAAGAAGGCCTCGCCGAACGATTCCCCGATCAACGACCCTTCGTGCTCTCTCGCTCGAACTATCTCGGCGGCCAGCGATACGCCGCCTGCTGGACGGGTGATTCGGCATCCACATGGGAACACCTCACTTGGACCGTCCCGATGATGGTCAACCTCGGGCTCAGCGGCCAGCCTCTCGCCGGGTGCGACATCGGGGGCTTTAGCCACAACGCAACGCCCGAGCTCTTTGCGCGATGGATGGGCATCGGCTGCTTGTTGCCCTTTGCGCGCGCACACTCGGATAAGGGCACCAACCCGCACGAGCCGTGGTCGTTTGGCGATGACACACTCGCTGCCTCGCGTCGAGCGCTCGAACGGCGGTACCGCCTGTTGCACTACATCTACACGTTGTTCTATGAACACACCCGCACCGGCCTGCCCGTGATGCGACCCTTGTTCTTTGCCGACCCCACCGACGAAGCGCTGCACGACTGCGACGATGCCTTCTTGCTGGGCGAGGCACTGCTCGTGCGTGCTTCGATCACCGAAGACAACATCAAGCGTGCGCCCATGCCCAAAGGCATCTGGCGCCGCGTCGAGCCCGCACCCGAGCACGACGGCTCAACGCACCACCAACTCCCCGACCTGCTCCTCAAGGGCGGCTGCATCCTGCCACTGGGACCGATCATCCAGTCCACGCAGCAGGTCACGGGCACGGGTCGCATCGACCCGCTGACGCTGGTGGTGTGTCTGGATGAGAACGGCCAAGCCCGTGGCACGCTCTACGAAGATCAGGGCGACGGCTTCGGCTACAAAGACTCCGACTACCTCTACACCACCTACACCGCGCGCCAAGAAGGCTCGCGGGTGGTCATCGGGATCGAGTCCGCCGATGGCAAGCGTCCGAGGCACATCCGCGCTGCCGAGATCCTGATCCTCATGCCCAACGGCAAGACCGTCCGTGGCACCGGATTCGGCGGCGACACCATCCCCGTGCTGCTGCCCGACGAACTCGAAGAGGATGCGTAGACCTGCATCACGCGAGTTCAGACGTGCCACGACCGTCAGGGAGCGGCCTTCAGAGATGATGCGTGTTGATTCCAGATTCCGCTCCCTCACGGTCGCGGCTCGTTTGAGCCATCAATCAGCACCTACCCTCCCCTTGTGCCCCCCCTTTCCCCCCTCGCCACGTTGCTGGCTTTCATTCCCGTCGGTTTCCTCTGCGGCTCAGCCCCCATGAGCCTGCTGCTCGGGCTCGCCAAGGGCATCGATATCCGAACCGTGGGCAGCCACAACATCGGAGCGACCAACCTTGGCCGCGCGCTGGGCACCAAGTGGTTCCTCGCTGGCTTTGTGCTCGATGGAGCCAAGGGCCTCGTCCCGGTGGCTCTGGCCGGGTGGCTCGCGGGGGTCTGGGGGGGGGGGTGGGGATCGCCGACGCCTGAACCAGCCCTCGCGTGGGCGTGGCTCGGCGTGCTCGTGGCCTGCGTCATGGGCCACATGTTCAGCCCGTGGGTCGGCTTCAAGGGTGGCAAGGGCGTCGCGACGAGCTTCGGAGCCATGCTCGGAGCCTTCCCGATCCTCACCTACCCGGCACTCGCAGCCCTCCTGATCTGGGCTGCCGTCCTCGGGATCAGCCGATACATGGGGCTCGCCTCGTGCGCAGGAGCTCTGACGCTGCCCATCGCAGCTGCCGTGCTCACCACCGCCCAAGGTCACGATCACGCACAAGCTCTGCCCGTCTATGTCATCACGAGTTTGCTGGCGATCGCGGTCATCGCCAAGCACCGAGGCAACCTCGCCCGGACCTTCGCGGGCACCGAGCCAAAGTTCGGCTCGCACACAGATTCTCGGACTGGTTCTCGAACTACGAACTCTGACGCAGCACCCAAGAACTGAGCTAGGGAATGCCCCAGCATCGAGCGCAAGTTCTGCGCCAATCTGAAACAAGACTGTCGATTGAATGTGGACAGCTTGTTATGTCGATAGCAAGAGTGCCGGATAACAGCCCATTTGTGCAGGCTGTGCCGGTCAATCGCTCTCCGCGGAGCACGGATGCCCATGCGGAGGTTGCGATTGGACAAATGTTTTGGATCCTCCTTACTGACAGGAGGTTACGACCAATGGACACACTGCACTATCGTCCCGCCCCGAGCCCCGAAAGCATCACGACCGAGGACCGCATGGTCTTCCCGGTGCGAACGCCAGCCGTGAAGCTGCACCTACATCTCGATGAGGAACCATCGCCGTCATCGAATCCGATGGAGGATTCCTCGATGTGGATGGATGCCCTGCTCGACTCGGCCCAGGAACGCATCGACGCCATGAGGGTCATTCTCGACGAGAGCGACGACGAAGGCCCGCGAGCCGCCTGAGAGTCTCGAACAGGTGGTTGGACTGAGTGGTTGGCCCGATCAGTTGTTGATACGGATAACTACGACCGTTGAGTCGTCGGGCCGAAGCTGGAGCCCGGCGAACTGCCGAAGCGACCAGAACAACTGTTCGAGCACTTCCGCCGCCGAGGCCTCGGGATCTTCTCGCAGTGCTTCGGTGATCGCTGCGTAGATCCCGGTTCGACCGAACCGTTCACCTGAAAAATTCATCGCTTCATCAATGCCGTCGGTGTACGCCACGATCACATCGCCCGGCTCAAGCTGGACCGAGGTGCTCTCGTACGGCGCGTGCGGGTCGATGCCCGCGACGAGACCACCGTGTGTGAGCTCGACGATCTCTCGCGTTCCCGCCCGCACAATAAACGTCGGCGGGTGCCCCGCGGAGGTGTACCGAAGCGTTCGTGAGACCGGATCGATCACGCCGTACCAGATGGTGGCGAACTCGCTCACGCGGGTATCGCGGCAGATGTCCCGGTTCACACGCTCCATGACTTCTTCGACGCTCGAGATCGTCTCGGCGTGCGCGCGCAACGAGGCCCGCACCGAAGCCATGAGCATGGCTGCGGGAACGCCCTTGCCGACCACATCGCCTACCGCGAACCCGAGCCTGCGTCGATCGGTGCTCGACGTCTCGAACACGTCGTAAAAATCGCCCCCGACCTGATAGCTCGGCAGGTATCTCGCTGCGATCTCGATCCCCTCAAACTCGGGCATCCCGCTGGGCAGCATCCGTTGCTGGATCTCGCCTGCGATCCGCATCTGCCGTTCGTATTCGCGTTCGCGGTCACGCAGCCGGAGCAGCCTCGCTAGGTGAACTGACGCAGCGGCTTGCTGGGCGATGGACCGCACGAGCCTTCGTTCGGTATCGTTAAAGGTTCTGGGCGATCGGCCGTAGAGCCGGAGCACACCCAGCGCCGAGCCCCGCACCGACAGCCCCGAGCACGCAAAGCTCACCACGCCCTCGCTCATGACCATCTCGTGGATGCGTACCGCCGGGTCGAGCCGAAGGTCTTCGCTGACCACCACCTCGCCGCCCAACGCGCGGCGGTCAAACAACCGATCCCGGCTCAACGCCTCGTCACTCGCAAGCCAACGATCGCTGAGCCCGATCGAACCACGGATCACCAGGTCTTGTTCATCCTCACTGAGCCGGCCCTCAGAATCCTCGGGCAACAACACGATCGAACCCGCATCGAGCCCCAGAATCCGCAACGCAGACTCGAGCGCCTTTTCAAGCACCGCGCCCTCGTCGGTTGCATCAACCATGAGCGATGTCATCTCGAAGAGCACGCCGAGCTCTTTGATCCCCCGGCGTTGTGCGAGCGTGCTCTCGCAATATTCCGAAGCCGTCCGGCTCAAACGCATGATGGCCGACATGAGATGCGCCGCCATCTCGGGCGACGGTCCAGGGCTAGTAGCTGTAGATTCAGGAGACGCGACCCGCATCGTCGCGATCGTCTGCCCGCCCACGATGATCGGTACCTCACCGACCAAATCACGCGAGGGCGATGCCTCAAGCGTCACCCACGCAAGCTCGCCCGAAGAACGCGGCATCCCCGCATCGGCCCTGCGAACAACCCGCCGACCCTGTTCATCATGCAACTCGATCTCAAAGCCGCTGAGCGCAGAGAGCGCAACGCACATCCCCGCAAGCGAGCCATCGGTCATGAACTCTGCGAGGTTGAGAGATTTCGGCTCGCTCAGAGGCATCATTCTCACGGCTCATCGTCCGCGAGCCATACCTCGCCCAGCAGCTTCGCAAGCGCCAGGTCCGACCGCGAACCCGAACGCAACTGGTCGAGTCCTTCGAGCACGAGATCACGGTTTTCGCTCTGATATCCGACGTATGCCCGCATCAACCCCGTGCTCGCGAGGGGCAAATCCTTGGCAAACCCGAGCTCCTTGAGCAGTGATTCGAGCCGATCCGAATCGGGCATGAGGTTCGGCGCGTATCGAACGCCCACCAGCTCCGGGTACAGCGTCATCACGTCACGAAGATTGTTCGACGCCGACAACAAAAGCCCGGCTCCAAGCTGCGCGTGAACCCGCCCGATCAGAGCGGTCGGATCATTCGGCAAGATCGACAACGCGGTCACGAACCGCTCCTCGGCATCGAAGTACCGCTGCTCGCTCAGCAACGATTGGCCCCGAGCCATGTGCAGCACGTACGCCGCGTTCATCTCGAGCCCGCTCTTGCGTTCAATCAGCTCTTCAACTCGCGGCGCGCCACGCAGCAGCAAAATCTCATCGGGCAACAAGAGTGCGTCGCCATCAACTCCCGCCTCATCACCCGAGAGCCACGCTCGCAGCGCGTCGAGCCGATCGGGCGCAAGCAGCCCGTCCTCGGGATCTTCGATCGTCGGCAGCGTGATTTCCAACGGATCTGTGGCAGGGGTAGGCGTAGTAGCCGGGTCGGTTACGCCCGGATCCATGACTGGATCTGCCGCATTGGGTACTTCCGGGATCGTCGGGAGCGTCAGTGCGTCGCCCGGCCTGCGAACGAGCAGCCTGTTGATCGCAGAAAGCGATCCGGGGCTTGGTTCAGCGGTCCGCAGCGCCGTGCTTTGGGGACGGATCCCGCCGAGAACCAGCGGCGAATCGATCGGCCTCATGCGCACACCAGCGGTCGGTGACGCCACCACGTCGTACGACTGGCGACCCAACCCAAGATCCACCGTCTGCACCGTGCTCGGGTTGAGCGATCGCTGACCGATGAGCCCCGCGACCGAACGTAGATCACGTGCATCGGCCCGCAGCGTCGCGCCTGCATCGGCCAGCTCTTGATACGTCCGGTCACCCAACGCCACATGCCGCATGGGTTGCGCAGACGAGAGCTGTGTCGAGCTGAACGCCGAGGGCGACAGCAAAATCCGCGAGGGGTTGCGGGCGATGATCCCCGAACCGGTATAGCCCGGAGGCAGAGAGCTGCCCGTGCTCAATGCGAACTGGAACCGCAGCGCATCGGTGCCGCTGATTCCTTGGGCTGCGAGCCCGGAGATCGCCGAGTCACGCCGAAAGGCGTAGGTCACATCGCTCCCGAGCTCGCCTCGAAACTCGAGCGCCGAGCCGTAGCCCGCGTCACCGCGGAACGAAAGCCCGCCCGCTGCTCGACCGGTCACAATCGCGTTGCGAAAGCGCGTCTCGCGTTGGAAGCGTTCGGTGCGTGACTCGCTAAAGAGCTGGGCTTGATACACATCGAGCGGGTTGGCGAGAACGTTGCCGTCGCCGAGCGCGTTCTGTGCTTGCGCGAGCCCCGTCGTGGAGCCCAACGCCGCAGCAGCCACCACGATCAAACCAAGTTGCGAAAGCGTGCGATTGCGTTGGTTCATCGGATCTCCAAATCATCGACTATCGAAAACAGGCTCGGGCGGGGGCATGGTATCGCAGGGTGCTCACTGAACAGAGAACATCGGCTCGCCAACCGCCCCGGCTCGATGATGATCCTGTGGTTCAGGTGGAACATGCGGATCAGGCACAACTTGCGTCTCGGGCTACCGACTAGACGCATACAGAGCCATAGTGCGGAAAATAGAAAATCGGCCACCCCTTTGGGTACGCCGATGATTGACCTTGGGTTCTCGTCAAACAGGCTTGCTCAGCGAGTTCGAGACTTGCGGACACGGGCCGCCTGGGCGTGGCCCGCAGCTTTCTTGGGCCTGCGTGGCGTGGTGCGACTGGTCCCGCCGCCACTTTGGCCGCCCTGACCACCGCTGCCATTCCCGCCGTTGTTGTACCCGCCGCCGCCGGTGCTGCCGTCATTGGCTTTACGTCGTGGCTTGCGCTTGGGCTTTGGGGTTAAGTTCCCGCCCTCTTCGTCGCGTCTTGGCTGACGGTCACTATTCCCGCCGCCATATCCACTGCCGTAGCCGTTACCGTTGCTAGTGCCGTAGCTGTTTCCCCCTGCGCTATTGCCGCCGCCGCCATAAGGCTCGCTGAACTCCTGAGATCCCTGCCCCTCCTGCGACCGAGTCTTGTACTTGCCCGAGGGCTTGCCGGAGCCATTGCCCTGAGCCTTGTTGTTGGACTTGCCAAAGTACTGGCCCGAAGGCTTGCCTCGGTAGCCGCCCGTTTCACGCGGATCTCCACCATAACCACTGCCATAGCCACCCCCGCCAGAGCCGCCCTCACCATTCCCGCGATAGCCGCCCTGTGAGGAACGCTCTGAACGCTGCGGATAGGGCCGACGCGAAGGGCGCTCCGAACGCTCGGGCCTCGGGCGATCTTCGGTGTACCCACCACCCGACTTCGCGTCCTCAGCGGTCCGCTCCTTGATCCCTTCGGGCAACGGTGTGGCTTGCAACTGCTTGCCGGTGAGCCGCTCGATCGAACGCAAGTGCTTGCGCTCGTCGTGCGCACAGAACGACACCGCGATGCCCGAGGCACCCGCGCGGCCCGTGCGACCAATGCGATGCACATACGCCTCGGGCTCGTTGGGCAGGTTGAAGTTGATCACATGGGTAATGCCGTCAACGTCAAGCCCACGAGCAGCAACGTCGGTCGCGACGAGCACCCGGGCCTTGCCCTGACGGAATGCGTGGAGTGCCTTCTGGCGTTGGTTCTGTGACTTGTTGCCGTGGATCGAGTCGGCCCTGATCCCGCTTTTCGCAAGCTTCTTCGAGAGCTTGTCGGCGGCGTGCTTGGTCCGCGTAAACACCAACGCACGCTTGACCGATTCATCCTCAAGGAGGTGGTTGAGCAGCGAGGGCTTGTGCTCGCCGGGCACCATGTAGAGCTGCTGCTCGATGTTCGGGGCTGCCGACGCAACGGGAGTCACCGTGATCCGCACCGGATCATTGAGCAACGAATCGGCCAGACGCCGGATGTTGGCGGGCATCGTCGCAGAGAACAACAGCGTCTGGTGCTCGGACGGGATCTCGCCTGCGATCTGCCTGATCGGATCGATGAAACCCATATCGAGCATCTGGTCGGCCTCGTCGAGCACGAAGATCTCGATGCCCGAGAGATTTACATGGCCCTGCTGCATGAGGTCCATCAGACGCCCGGGTGTGGCGACGATAATATCTACGCCGTTCTGGAGTTGCTGGACCTGGCGATGCTGTTTGACGCCGCCATAGATCACCGCTTGTCGAAGTCTGGAACGCTCGCCGTAGACGCGAAAGCTGTCCTCGATCTGGCACGCGAGTTCGCGCGTGGGCGAGAGCACCAGAGCCCGAGGCAGCCTGCGCCGCCCCCGTTCCTTGTGCCCCTTGGCGTTGCCCAACAGGTCGAGAATCGGGAGCGCAAACGCTGCGGTCTTGCCCGTGCCCGTCTGGGCACAGCCGAGAAGATCGTGACCTTCAAGAATCGGCGGGATCGCCTGTGCCTGAATCGGGGTGGGCGTGGTGTATCCACGCGAAGCGACAACGCCCAGAAGGGACTTGGAAAGATCAAGTGAAGAGAACTGCATCGGTCAGAGACTCCATAACAACGGCGCAGCAACGCTGCGACGCTTGAGCAAGGGCAACCCGGAACCATGTTGTGGTACAGGAGTGGCCGGCTGGTAAAAGGCTTCGCTAAACAATCGCGAGCCTGCCAGCAGATTCCAGACGCCGCATCACCAACCCCACTCACGGAGTTCGCCATATGCGAGTCAGACCACCGGCTTGTATAGAACGATAGTAGGCACCCCGCGCTACGCACCGCTCAACCCGTTTTCCACCTACAAACAACAACTCAAATAAAAACCACCCCTTGGGGGTGCGTCGCTCGTCAGATACACTCTGGAGCAGTCTCGCCACCTGCCCGTCAACCAAGAGGTGATGCCAGCATGAAATATCCCTTCATGAGAAGCCTCGGCCTGCGGTGGCGCATCGCCATCGCCTATTGGACAGTGCTGTTCATTCTCGCCACCTTCGCCACCGCTGCTTGGGCTGCGGTGTCCGTCTCGGTCAATGGTCCTCAAGGCAACTACTTCGGCTTCGATGGCATCAGTGACACCTTCCGAATCATGACCGACCTCTCGTTTATCACGTTCATGGTCATCACCATGGGCGTCTTTATCGGGCTCCAGCTCCTGATGCTGTTGCCGGTGCGGTACCCCCGGACCAAGACTCGCGGCAAACCCGTCTGGCTGGCAATCGCTGCAGCAAGCCTGCTCGCTGCGATTCTGGTCGTCGCACTCATCGCTGCGGTCGTCGGAGTCCTTGGGGAATACGACCTGCTGGACTCCATCCCAATTGATTCGTGGTGGGGCGTGGCGGGTGTGGTCGCGGTCCATTGGGCGTTGATGGTCCCGCTCATGGCTGCGTTCGTAAAGCGTCAGCACGGCGAAAGCGTGACCCGCAAACTCTCGATGCTGTTGTTCGTCGGGAGCATCGTGGACGTGGCGGCCATGATCCCGCTTGATGTCATGATCCGCCGAAAGACAGACTGCTATTCGTGGAGCACGTCGATGTTCTCGCTGGGCACCGCAGCCGCGATCGGGATGCTCGCGATGGGCCCGGCGGTGTGGCTCCCGATCTCGTGCCGAAGACGTCGGAGGTGGTTCGAGACACGGTGTTCCGCCTGTGGCTACGACATGACCGGCGGCGGAACGCAATGCCCCGAGTGCGGCACCGCCTTCCAAGCTCTCGAAAGCACTCTTCAACCCCGACCCATAGCGACTCTCAGTAAGAACCACCACGACTAACCTCGAGCTTTTCACGTTCAGATATGAGCTTTCGCTCTACCCCGCTGGATCGAACGGCCCCCACACGCACGGCCCACCAACCCCCTCGGGGTCGAGCATCGAGTGATACTCATCGCGTGATATCTCGACGAGGCCAAACTGCTCGGTGTGCGGGTTGGTCATCTGCACATCGCATCCCGCATACCCCAACCGCTCTAGATGACTCAACAAGTGCAGCAGGCACAGCTTGCCCGCATCGGTGCCGCGGTCAAAGTCGGCAACCATGGATTCGGCGCAGAAGATCGGTCCTGTGCGTCCCGGCACGGACACGCCATAAAGCCCGCCGACAAGCCTGCCCGAGTCATCGCGTGCTTCGATGCTGTGCGCGTGGCCCGCCATGTGGAGCAGCGCCGCGATCACCCGGATCTGTTCATCGATCCAGCCGCCCTCCTCGGCGACGCATGGCCGAGCGGGGTCGCCGCACATCGCTACGACCGCGTTGAAGTCGGTGTCGGTCGTGATGCGGTAGGGATGCTGGCGAAACGTCCGGGCGAGTCGCTTGGGAATGTGCAGGCCCCGCTCGACCGTCAGCGGCAGCATCGCTCTTGGATCGGGATCGTACCAGTAGATCTCTGCCGGACCCGAATCGCCCTGTGTCGGTGTGATATCGGCCATAGGGAACAGCCCTCGGGCGTACACCGCCCACAACTCGGCAGCGGCCTCGCGGTGCTCGGGTCCGAGAGAATGGGCTGATTCTGGCTCGGGCTTTGGTTCAGGCTGTGATTCAGGCACCGCCTACGGTATTCTGTAAAGGAATCACCCGCAGATTCTGAAACCAGAGGATGCCGACTCCTAATGGTGTCATGGGCAACAGGATGGTTGATCGAACCAGTTCGAACATGGAGACCAGCGATGGACGACACGATGGGCAGATTCCTCGAAGAGAACTTTATCTTCATGGTCCTCGGCGTCGTGGGCATCGTGGGCATCGTTTTCGGCACGCTCAGCTCAATGGTCAAGAACACCAACCGTGAACGCAGCCGGCGCGAGATCGCAGCCTACATCGCAGAGGGCTCGATGACCTCCGCCGACGGCGAACGGCTCATGAAAGCCGGTCCCAAGGACGACGACTAACCCCCGCGCCTCCCACCCTTCCCCCCGCCTCGCGGTCCGCAACTCCCACATTCTGAACCTACGATCGCACACCAGGAGGTGTGCTTATGTCCTTTGATCCCATCCGCGCCATGGCCCAGACCCGTCACGAGTTCGGCGAGCACGGCGGCGTCAACATGTCCATCGAAGCATCCACCACGTTCACCGTCATGGACGCGCGGACCATGCCCGATATCTTCGAGGGCAACGCCGGGCCAGACCAGGGCGGCTGCTACCTCTATGGCAGGCACTTCAACCCCACCGTCTACACGCTCGGACGCTCGCTCGCCGCGATGGAGAACACCGAGGCTGCCTACCCATGCGCCAGCGGGCTCTCGGGCATCGCATGCACCCTGATGCAGATCTGCCGACCGGGTGACCACATCGTCGCAGCCAACACCATCTATGGCGGCACCTACGCACTGATGCACGACTTCTTCCCCTCGCGCACAGCAGTCACCACCACCTTCGTTGACATCACCGATCTCGCAGCCGTCGAAGCCGCGATGACCGACACAACCAAGGTCATCTTCACCGAAACGATCTCGAACCCGACCCTTGCGGTCGCGAATCTGCCCAAGCTGGCGCAGCTCGCCCACGACCGCGGCGCACAACTGGTCGTCGATAACACGTTTAGCCCGCTGATGGTGACCCCCGGCGAGCACGGCGCCGACGTGATCGTTCACAGCCTCACCAAGTACATCAACGGAGCGAGCGACATCATCGCGGGCGCTGTTTGTGGCTCCAAAGAGTTCATCACCTCGCTCATGGGTCTAACCGAGGGCGCCCTCATGCTCATGGGACCAACAATGGACCCGCAGATCGCGTTCCAGATCTCGCTTCGACTCCCCCACCTGCAACTGCGTGTGATCGAACACGCACGCAGAGCACTCGTCTTCGCTGAGCGCTTGCAAGATTTGGGCCTCCCGGTCAACTATCCGGGACTCGCTGCAAGCTCCCAGCGCGACCTGCTCGCCTCGCTCTCCAACCCGGGCTACGGCTTCGGCGGGATGCTCACACTCGACCTCGACACCACCGACCGCGCCTTCTCGTTCATGGAGTTTCTCCAGAACAAAGAAGGCTTCGGCTACATGGCGGTCAGCCTGGGATACTTTGAAACCCTCATGTCCTGCTCGGCAAGCTCCACTTCGAGTGAGCTCTCGCCCGAAGCCATCGAGGAAGCGGGCATCGCACCCGGGCTTGTCCGCGTAAGCATCGGATTTACCGGCGAACTCGAACAACGCTGGGACCAGTTCGAACGCGGGCTCCGATCCGTCGGCATGATCTAGACAGTCCGGACCACTCGCACCCTCGCACGACAAGATTCAGTCCCGCTTGCTCTTCTTCTTGACACCAAGCCCCGCGGTCGCTGCGAGCATTGAAGCGGCAGCTTGGAGCCCGCTGCCCGTCGGGCTCACGAACCGCTGGCTGACTCGTTCGATCATCGTCAAAAACGTCAACAGCTCATCGACCCGCTGATGGTGTGCGTCGAGCTGGCCGTCGTGTTCGCTCTTTGCGCCCTTCTCAGAACCCCCGCCGCCCTCGGTCATCGCGCGAATCTCGTGCAGCGAGATCAGCAGCGGATCCACCTCACGCTTGAGACGCTCTCGCAGAATCGCCCGGAACATCGTCCATACGTCCTGCTCGGCTGAGAAATACTCCTTGCGGTCACCCCGCCGATGCTCGCGGCTGATGACCCCCCATTCGACCAACGCCCGCAGCGTCATCGACGCATTGCCGCGAGAAATCTCCAGCCGCTCCATCACGTCATCAGTACACAAAGCCTCCCCGGTCACATACAGCAATGCATGGACCTCGGCCATCGTTCGGCTGATCCCCCAACTGCTGCCCATCTGGCCCCAGACCGAGATGAACCGGTCCTGTGCCTCGCGCAGCGTCGGGTCGTCGGGGATTGATCGCGATGATGTCACACCCTCATTGTCGGCACTCCCGCTCACAGGTCAACTCCCACGCTCTACATCTCCTCACACCTACCACACCAGCACATCGAGTACCCCGAGCGTGCCTAGCAGCACGCTGACGACGCCATTGAGCGTGAAGAACGCCATCGGGATCCCCGCTTTGCCCCGCACGCTGAGCACCCGGTGTTCCACCAAAAGCACCAGGGCGACCATGAACGCGCCCACAGCTGTCAGCCAGCCCAGCCCCGGCTCGCTCGCCACCGCCATCAATAGCGCCGCCACGCTCAGCACATGCAGCCCCCGGCTCACCCATAACGCCCTGCGCCAACCAAAGCGTGCAGGCACGCTGTTGAGACCCGCGCTGCGATCAAACTCCAAGTCCTGCAACGAGTAGATCACGTCGAACCCCGCCACCCAGCACAACACCATGAGCGCGATCCACCACACGCCAGCCATCTCGGCGAGTGTCGTCGGCTCGACCGCGAGCGCCGCTGCCAGCGGGCTTGCAGCCAGAGTGCTCCCCAAAAACACATGGCACCACCACGTCCATCGCTTCGTAAACGAGTACAGCCCGATCCACCCGAGCACCGGCACGCTCAAGGCGACGGGCCACCAGTTGGCGAACAACACTCCGAACAGTGCGCACGCGATGATAAATGTTCCGCCACTCGCTGCGAGCACCGCGTGCCCGGTTGAGATCCCGACCTCGCCCGCTGCAAACACCCGGCCAGCCGTCCTCGGGTTGGACGCATCAAGCGCGCGATCCGCGAGCCGATTGACGACCATCGCCCATGTTCTTGCAGCGATCATGCACACGACCACCAAGGTGAACTGAGCCAACGCCCGACCCGGCGTGCGCCGCTCGTCGGGGGTTGCCGACCACGCCATCGAAGCCCCGAGCACCGCGAAGGGCATCGCAAACACCGTGTGCGCCAGCTTGATGTCCCGCGTCACCAGTGCCAACGAACGAACCCAGCGGGGCGTGGTCATTCTCCACCGCCGACGGGTTCGTTGCGAGTGCCCGTCATCCGCAGCTCAACGCTCAGCCACGTCGCAAGATCACCGGGCTGCATGTCCGCGATGCGCACCATCCACACGCCATCGGACCGTTCGTCCCAGTGCTTGCGTGAGAGAAACACCCGATTGCGCAAATCGTCCTGCGGATCGTTCCGAGACGACGCGAGCACCGAAACCGTCTGGATTTCATCGCCTTCGTGCATCGGAGAGACTAGTTCGATCAACAGGTCGCCCACAAACTCTGTGCGCACATTCAGCACCACCTCGACGTGTTCAATCTTGAGATCCGTCGGCCCTTGGATCTCTATCGTTGTCCACGCCGGTTCGAGATCGACTTCATCAGAATCGGCGAGCACCGTATGCACCGGTCGCACGCCCGAAGACCATTCGACCATCGGTTCTAGTGGCACAAAGCGCTGCGCCATCTCGACCATCGCGCTTGCATCGACCGCGCCGAAACCATGCAGTTCGCTGTAGGCAATCCCCGCAGCGTTCGAGTGCCACAGCCCGCTGCGCTCATCGAGCACGCGGGCACTTCGCACCAACAGATGTTCGATCTCGCGCGGCCCAAGCTCCGGGTTGGCTTCGAGCACCAGCGCGATCACCCCTGCTGCGAGCGGTGCTGCTGCACTCGTCCCGCCGAACCGTTTGGTCCACTCGCCCCCAGTCAGGGGAGCGATGACGCTGCGGGCGTTGCCGCTCGAATGGGCGCACACGAGGTGTGCGCTGCCGCGCTCGCCATACGTCGCGCGCAGATCGAGATCGCCCACGGAAGTTACAGGGAACACCGCGCGATTCGATACCCAAGCATCGTGGTCGATCCGATCCGTTGGCCCGCCATTGCCCGCTGCCCACACGATCACCGAGGTCCGCGAGAGCTCAGCCAGCGCCTCGCGGGTCGCCGGGTCGAGCCGGGTCATCCGCAGCCGACCGCTTCGCCCCCACGTCCCGAGCTTGATCGCCACCCTGTCACGCTCGTAGAGCAACGCCCGAATGGTGTGCAGCGTGTCCCCAACGGGCATCGTGGCCAACTTGGCACCCGGAGCAGCCCCGACCATGCCCACTCCGTTGCGAGCAGCGAGGGCAACGCCCGCAACCGCGGTGCTGTGGTCGTCGGGCTGAGCAATCGTGTGCGCCACCGGCATCGAGAGCGCCGCATCAAACTGATCGGCCAGATCAGGATGCGAAATATCCACCGAGCGTTCCACGAGCCCGATGACAACGCCCGCACCGCTGACGCCCTGCGCCCATGCTTCAAAGACCCGTGCATCGGCACCCGGATACGCAGCGTTGTGCAGCGTCCATTGGCGCGCGAGCATCGGATCATCATCACCGACAGTGCTCTCCATCGTCCGTTCATTGCGTGCCCCCCACGGAGCCGCCGCGTTGAGGTATGCGGCTTCGATTCCGGGCAACTTCGATACACCCTTCGCTATTTCGACCGCTTCGGCGATACTCCGCGTGCGCATCACCCACACACGGTCGAGCCCCTCAACGAGCTCGGCATCCCATCCGATGGATTCGTGCCACGCGGGATCATCGCTCACCACGATCACATCGCTCGTCAGCGTGTAGCCCCCGGTCGCCCGCGGCACGTTGCCCCGCTTGTCCACAAGATCATCACCCAATCGCCTCGCCGATGAACGCTCCGCCTCGGGATGTGAGACAACGAACTGACCGCGATCCCAGCCGAGATCAATATCGAGTGTGCCTTCTTGTGCGCACGCAAACTCATGGCTACACGCCAACAAAATCGTGAGAATGGCGGGTTGTAGAACGTGGTTCATCACACAACGGTACGGGACGCGTGCCTGGAGGGCGCACCGGTGTATATGTAAAAAAACACCCCGGCCAAACGGACCGGGGTGCGAGAGAGTTATGAACGCTCAGGATCGAGCGATCGGCTTACGGGCAGGGGCCGACGAGGCTGAGCAGGGCGAGGAAGTCGCCGAAGTCGACCGCGCCGTCTTCATTGCCAACGGTTCCGAAGGCGTCAGCGATATCGCCAACGCAGCCGGGAGTCCCGCCGGGGCAGGGGCCGACCAGCCCGAGCATCGCCAGGAAGTCGCCGAAGCTGACCATGCCGTCGTCATTGCCGAGCGTGCCGAAGTCGTCCGCGATGTCGCCGACGCAAGCCGGGGGCGCCACGCCAACTTCGTCACCGACCACGATGTCGTCCACGAGGTAGCTCGTGCCGAAGACCACCGTGCCCTGCGTGCGGATACGAACTTCCATCGGGTTGGTCTGCGACGAGACCGGGATGGCCGCTTCGACCGTCTCGGGGCCGCCTGAGCCTGCGCCGCCCGAAGGAACGTTGATGAGCTCGACCCAGCCACCCATGCCGTCAGAAACTTCCGCGATCAGCGACATGCCCGCGGGCACATCGTTCTGATCAACGGTAAAGCTCATGAACAACGGACGCGAATCGTTGAGCCAGTAGTCGCCCTGAATCGGGAGCGAAGTCAGCGTGTCGAAGACCGTCAGCCCGATCGAGCCGCTGTCGAACTCGGCCAGCGTTGGCTGGAACCAGTGCGCTCCTGAGATATCGGTCCCATCAACATGGTCGATGAATGGCAGGCCGTGGAGCACGACGTCACCGATGCGCATCGAATCGGCGTACCACTGGGTCCCGCCGGTCGAACGGATACGGAAGCGTGCATCGGTCCCGTTCGCCGTTGCGGGCAATGGGGCTACCTGATAAGCGAACAGCGTGTCTACGGTCGCCGCTTGGGTAGGCTCGAAACGGAACAGCTCTTCAAACTGTGATGAGCCGAAGTCGAAGTACTCGAACAGCAGAGCCTGCCCGGGGTTCACGCCGTTGGCTGCCGCCCACAGACCGACATAGATCGTGTCCGGACCGGCGAACGTCGCCGAAACCGAGCTGACCGAACCGGCACCAAAGATGTTGAGCGAGCGAGCGCCGCTGGGCTCGAATGTTGCGAAGTTGCTGGTGACCGCCGCACTGATGGTTTCCCAGATCAACGGATTAGGAACGCCGCCGCCGTCAAAGTCGTCGACAACAGGAATAATCAGGTTCTCGGGGACATCTTCAAGGCACGGGCGAGTCGCCGCGTGAGCTATAATCATGGTGCTGCTCTGCGGCCCGAAGTTAGGCAATCCCAATCCGTTGCACCCCCCCAGACCCGAGCACATGATGTTGCAAGGACTTGAGACAAACGGGTTCTGGTTACAGTGGAACGCACCGTAGATATGCCCGATCTCGTGAACGGTCAATGCCACTCGACTATTGAAGTTGCCGGTGAACCGAGACTGGCTCAAGCAGTACGAACTGCTCGTACAGATCCCGCCGATGGTCATTGCAACCCCGATGACTGAGCCATCCAGATTGCGGCCCGTCCAAAGATGCGCAATATCACGCGGGGTACCAGGAAAGTTGACCAGCCAATGCGAACGGAACTGGTTGAGCAGCGTTGACGGGTTCGTGGAGGTATACGGATCCGCGCCAGAACTCGTCCGGATGACAATCGCGGTGTTCTCGAATGTCACCTCGGTGTCGCGTTCGTAGATCACGGTCGTCGAGGCCATGACATTCTCGATGTCATTGATCGTGTTGGCCTCGCTCGAACCGTTGAGTTGGTAATACGGGAAGTCAGCATCATGCGCAATCTCGGTAAGCTTGAGCACACGGCCATTAAGTTCGCCCTGATCCCCGCCGCCGAGTTCTTCGTGATCGTGATTGTCGTTGCCACACAAGCCCGTAGCAAGCGTCTCATCAACGCGATAGAGGACGTGTGCCGCACGATCCGCGTTCGGATCGACTGCAAGCATTGGCTCGATGCCCCAACTCATCTCGTGGGGACCGACACGAGTCACGGTCACTCTGAGACCTGCGGGCAGCAGGGAACCCGCCACCACGATCGTTGGGTCCTGCATCGAGCCGCCACGAACGGTCAGAGGCTCGCCGGCCTCGTAGGGCGTCGGGATGCCGTCGTCACCGATGGTGAGTACCACAAAGTCGTCCGAACGCTGACTCCACGCCCCGAGCAGCAACGTGTGCTGCTCGCCTTCGATCATCACGTTGACCTCAAAAGGCTGATCCGGGGTGGCGGGGAGATTATCAAGATGCAGGGTCTCTGTGACCAGCACCTCAAACGCTTCTGCTGGGTCAATATCGAACGCCTGTGCGGTCGTGCCCAACATTCCAAGTGTTACCAGGCCCGCTCCAAGGCGAAGCCATCCATTGCGTTGCATCCCGTACCTCCGCGATAAGTTCTTGTGACAAATACGACTACGACAGCCTTCACGACCATAGGTCCACGCCAGCCATGATGGGCAACCCCGAAAAACTCACACGCTCAACGGGGAAGACGGGATGTGAAAACACCCCGGATACATCGGACAATCCGTCAGTCCGCTCCCCAAGGTTGCAGCAGGTGAGCCTTTGAACTATAAACCAAGGGATAACACTGGCTTGTTGATCGTTATTTGTTTGGTTATTCCGTTCCCCTCACTGGTCCAACTCTCGCCTACCCGCCGACATCGTTGACGAGAGAACCGGTCGCGCTAGTATCCTCGCTCGCCCGGGCAGCGTCCGGGCGATCTTGCCGCTATAGCTCAGTGGTAGAGCGCACCCTTGGTAAGGGTGAGGTCGTGAGTTCAAATCTCACTAGCGGCTCTTGAAGAGGTCAACGGGTTGGTGGATCCATGAAATCCAATGACAAAGCGTCCCCGGAGGGGATTCGCGTCATAGGCGGATCAAAATACCAGGCCGTTGGCGCGTGCCAAAGGGCTCTAGAACGTCTTTCTAGAGATTCTTGGGCACGGACTTGGGCCACCGCCGCGCCATGAGGGTTCGGCAGGCCAAAGATACCTTCCGCGACGTTCGCGACCCCCGCCGGTGTTCGGCGGGTGGGATCATTGATATCGGCCGGTGACGAGAGGCACCGATCCGACCAGATAGTGGACACCTCTCAACGGGCCGGACCCACAAGGCCGGCAACCCGCTATACGCGGATTACCATCTCGGTGAAGGATGAGCCGCCATGGCCAAAGCGAATTTCGAGCGAACCAAACCTCACGTTAACGTCGGAACCATCGGACATATTGACCACGGAAAGTCAACGCTCACCGCAGCGTTAGTCGCCAGATCAGCGGCCCGTGGATTCATCAAAGACGCCAAGACCTACGCAGAAATCACCAAGGGCGGCACCGTGCGTGACGCCAACAAAACGGTGACGATCGCCTCGGCACACGTCGAGTACGAAACCGAGGGCCGGCACTACGCACACGTAGATTGCCCTGGTCACGCCGACTTCGTCAAGAACATGATTACCGGTGCTGCCCAAATGGACGGCGCCATCTTGGTCGTCGCCGCAGACTCGGGACCCATGCCCCAGACCCGCGAGCACGTCCTGCTCGCCCGTCAGGTCGGCGTGCCCCACATCGTCGTCTTCCTCAACAAAATCGACCTCGTCGATGACGATGAACTCCTCGAGCTCGTCGAGATGGAAGTCCGCGAGCTGCTCAGCAAGTACCAGTTCCCGGGCGACGACACCCCCGTCGTCAAGGGCCAGTCCAAGGCGGCCCTCGAGAACCCCACGGACGACACCATCTGTGCGCCCATCGACGAGCTGCTCAAGGTGCTCGACACCGCCATCCCCGAGCCCCCGCGTGAAACGGACAAGCCGTTCCTGCTCTCGGTCGAGGATGTGTTCAGCATCAAGGGTCGCGGCACGGTCGCGACCGGTCGTATCGAACGCGGCATTGTCAAGGTCGGCGACGAAGCCGAGATCGTCGGCTTGCACAGCGAGAGCCGGAAGTGCATCATCACCGGCGTCGAGATGTTCAACAAAACCCTCGATCAAGGCCAAGCGGGCGACAACGTCGGAGCCCTGCTCCGCGGCGTCGAGCACGGCGACATCGAACGCGGCCAGGTGCTCTGCAAGCCCGGTTCGATCACGCCCCACACCCACTTCAAGGGTCAGGTCTATGTCCTGACCAAGGATGAGGGCGGTCGGCACACCCCGTTCTTCGCGGGCTACAAGCCGCAGTTCTTCTTCCGCACGACCGACGTGACCGGCAAGGTGCTCGAGCTCTACGGCGACACCGGCGCCAAGGCCGAGATGTGCATGCCCGGCGACAACGTCACCATGGAAATCGACCTCGAAGAAAAACCCGTCGCGATGGAAACCGGGCTCCGGTTCGCCGTCCGCGAAGGCGGCCGGACGATCGGCTCGGGTACCGTCACCGAGATCCTCAAGTAACACCCGGCGCCGGGTCAATGACCCGCGCGGCGATTCCGACTTAGCCCCGCGCTCCCCGTCGATGAAAGTCGGCGGGGACGCTTCAAGAAGAAACGGGAGTTCCATCATGGCCAAGAAAAAAGGCAGCGCACGCGAATACGTCTGGCTGCAATGCACCGAGTGCGGCGATCTCAACTACCGCACCTCCATCAACGTCAAGGGTGGTATCGAAGACAAAGTCAAAGAAGGCTTCATGAAGTACAGCCCGCGTCTGCGCAAGCACACCCGGCACAAAATCAAACGCAAGTAATCACCTCAGGCACGAACGAGGCACGCGGGTCACTTAACATGACCTGTGGCGTACTCCCTCACCGGAAACGCCGCACACGCTCCGTTCGCCGCCCGCTACGCCAGTAGCTCAGTTGGTAGAGCAGTGGATTCCAAATCCACCGGTCAGGGGTTCGAGTCCTCTCTGGCGTGCTTGGATCGAGTCATCCGACCCGGTCACACATTACGAAAGGCCGAAATGGCGTTGGGCATCTACAAGCCGGGACAGGGATATTGGGTACGCGTGCTCACCGCGGTGGGGGTCGGCGCGATCGTGCTGGCGATGGCTGCATGGGCATGGGGCCAAGCGATCAACATCCAACTCCCCACTCGGGCCTACACGTTTGAAGTCGACCAACCCGTCGACCACTGGACCATCGGCAGCGGCGTGTCGCTCATGAGCATCGATCCCGTCGATGGCACCGAATATCTCGTTGGCAACGGCGTCATCGAATCGCTCACCCCCGCGGGCGCCGGCAGCAAGATCACCGTCAACTCCCTCACCATCTCGGGCGATATCTCGCCCGCGGATACCGAGTCCCTCAGCACCGACGGTGCCGGGGTTCGCGTGCTCCGTTACGGCGAGATCCCCGTCGTTGAGCCGCTCTACGTCCAAGGTGCCGTCGTCGCCGTCGTCCTGATCCTCGGCTTGACGATCATGTTCATGTTCGTGGGGGCCAAGAAAAGCTCGGTCGAGTTCCTTATCGCTACCGACGGCGAGATGCGCAAAGTCAACTGGTCGAGCAGGCGTGAAGTCATGGGCTCAACCTGGGTCGTCATCGCTGCCGCCTTCCTCATCTCCGCGGTCTTGTTTATGATCGATCAGATCTTCGCCTCTTTCTTCAAGTTCATCGGCGTGCTGACCTGATCCCCCACCATCACCACCCTGCATTCCACGCTTCCCCGCCTTGAAGTTGAAAGGGCGAACCAATCCCATGGAAGACCAGCCCATGAACGACATGCCCAGCACCTCCGAACCCGCCGACACCTCGGCCACGGATGCCGCAACCGAATCAGATGCATCAACCGAGACAAAGGCTGATGCCACTGAATCGCCAACGCCCCCACCGGCATCGCCGCAAGGCAAGCCCGAGTCGCAAACAGAGCCCAAAACAAAAAATCAGACAGAGCCTCAAGCCGATGAGCCCGAAGACGAAAAAGAAGAACCCATCCGCCAGGGTGCCATGGACTGGTTCGTGCTCCGGGTCGCCTCCAACAAAGAGAGTTCGGTCCGCGAGACGCTGCTCCGCAAGGTGCAGATCGAGAGCATGTCTCATCTGGTTGGGCGCATCTTGGTTCCCACCGAGAAGACCAAGACCATCAAGGGCGGCCGCCAACGCATCCAGGAAACCAAGCTCTACCCGGGCTATGTGTTCGTCGAGATGCAACTCGAACCCGACGGCCGAATCCCCCAGGACGTGTTCTTCCTCATCAAGGAAACCACCGGCGTGGGTGACTTTGTGGGCACCGCAGGCCGACCGACCGCGATGGCCGAGCACGAGATCGTCAAGATGCTCGATGATTCCAAGGCTCCCGACGAGGAGCCGACGATCCGTCTGAGCTTCGAGAAGGGCGAGCATGTGCTCATCAAGGAAGGCCCATTCGAGAACTACGAGGGCACCGTCGACGAGTTGTTCCCCGAGAAGGGTGCGGTTCGGGTGCTGGTAACGATCTTTGGTCGACAGGCCCCGATCGACCTCGAAGAGTGGCAGATCTGCAAGGCCGACGAAGCCTGAGCCCCTGCCTTTCCACCTGCCTGAGCCACTCCCCGAGAGTGTCTTGACAAGCCCCGAGTGTCAGCGAGGGGGTTCTGACGAACTCCACCCGCGTGCCCAGTCTTGTGCGCGAGCCACTTGGGCACCCAAAAGTGCCTCGGCGGTACCACCATTGAAACAGTGTGCAGATGCTCCGAGTTTCCTCGGGGATATCGTTATGCCTACCCCCCTCCCTACGCCCCCACTCCCTCTGCCCTCGCCCCGCCAGACCCACGCCAGCCTGCTCGGAGAATGAACCATGCCCAAAGCCGACACACAGAACAAGTCTCCCCGCAAAAAAGGCCGATGGGTCCGTCGACTGCTCATCCTCGCGGTACTCGGAGTGGTGCTGCTCGTCGCTGCGGTGCTCGCGCTGCCCCCGATCGCTTCGTCGCTGGTGCCCGCCGAGATCGAAGCGGCGGTCAACCCGACCATCGAGGGTTCGATCGAGGTGGACTCGGTCAAGCTCAGCCTGTTCGGCAGCCAAGAGATTGGCGAGGTCCGCGTGCTCGATCCGCAGGGCAAACTCCTCGGCACGATGCAAGCCACCATCCAAGCCTCGGGGCTCTCGGTCGTCTTAGGTAACTTCGATCTCGGCAAGATCATCGTGACGGGCAATCTTGACGTCACACGCGACGCCAACGGCAAGATCGACCTTGCTGAGGCGTTCGCACCCACCAAGCCTGCCGCAAGTGCCACCGCGCCAAGCACGCCGACCAACGGCGCGCCAAAGCCTGCTCCCAAGCTGCCCAAGTCGCTAGCAGCACATTTGATCTTCGACAAGATCAATCTGACCTACACCGACGCTGCGCTCTCGGACGCAACGGGCGGGCAGATCCGAACTTTGGCAATTCCCGATTTCGGGGGCAGTATCCGGGTGTTGGGCGACAGTTGGGGCGGCGGCGTACTTGGCACAATGATGAGCGGCGCAGGTCCCAGTTCGCTCGTTGAAGACGGTTTGCTGTCGCTCACCTTCGGTGGGAAGAAGTTGAGGTCGAACGACGGCACACTGACTCTCGACGCGCTCGAGGGCGAGCTCGATTTCACGATTACTACTCGGGATATTTCGGGTGACATCCACCTGCTCGTCCAAGACGGCGTACTCACCCTAGACGAGTCCTCAGACATAACGCCTGACCAACTCGCCCGTCATCAACACTATGGCGACGGCACCTCGGACACCGAGGAAATCTCCACCAGTATCTCCATCGACCTCCAGCCGTGGGCGGGCCGCCTCGTCGCGGTCCAAGACGCACTCGCCAACACCCCGGGCCTCACTATCGACCAGTTCCCCAAAGCGGCTCTCGTGATCGATTCGCTCCACGTAGAGCTTCCCAAGGGCGGGGCTCCGCTCGATCTGCGCCGAATCGCAGCCGAGGTCTCGCTCATCATCGAGCCGATCTCGGGCAGCGCCGACCCCGCTGCTCTGGGCATGACCAGCAACAACAACGGCCAGCGTCAGCCCTTTAGCACCGAGCGAACGTCCATCAGCCTGACGCTCGACGATCAGCACGCAGCGTTCCTCACCGCCAAGGGATCTGCCAAGGTGGGCGCCGAGTCCGCGGGCACCCTCGACGCCCAGTTCACGTTCGGCGATCTCTTCGACGAACAAGGCCGATTCACCATGCCCGGCACCATCGTCGGCGAAGCCTCGCTCAACCAGGTCGCCACCGCCATTCTCGACCCGTTCGTCGCAGCCATCCTCCAACGCGACGGCGTGCCGCTCGTCCGCCTCACCGAAGACCTCGGCCCCACACTCGACCTCTCGCTCAACGCACAGTCCGTCGCCTCACAAAACAATGAAACGAACACGATCAACCTCACGGGCAAGCTCACCTCCGAGATGGTCCGTGGCTCGCTCAATATCTTCCTCGCCGGCTCCCAAATCTCTTCGAGCATGGGCGATTCACCCACCAAAGACGCCAACCCGGCTGCGGTGCTGACCTTCCGCGAGCCCGCTGCGCTGCTGCGACGCATCATCCCCGAGGTCCGCGTCTCGCACGCCGACCCGATCCGGATCAGCGTCTCCCAGTTCCGCACCAACCTCGATGCACTCTCTGCCACCACTCCCGACCTGCGGAGCACACAAGCGATTGTCACGCTCGACGCGGGCACCATCGCGGGAAGCGTGACTGATTCCACCGGCGCGACCAAAGCCTTCGGCGCTGGTCCCTTCACCGGAACGCTCATCACCACCGGGCTCGGCAAAGGCCGAGTCACGCTCTCACTCGATGGTTCAGGCGCATACGACGGCCGATCGGCGGGAACTCTCAAAGTCAATGGGCTCGTCACTGACTTGCTCGACAACGCGGGGGCGTTGCGAACCGATGGAGTCCCGCAGATTGATCTCACCGCGGTGATAGAGAACGCGAGCTCGGCACTGCTCGCTGCCTTCGTCCCACTCGAAAAACTCGGGCTCGATCCGGCGCGCGATCTCGGTCCGACCATCAACGCCTCGCTCACCGCAAGCAACCCCTCGGCGGACGAACTCCACGCCGATCTTCGAGTCACTTCCGACCATCTCGAAATCGTCGGGCCGCTCTCGATCACCGCCCAACGCATCACCGCACGCGAACCCATCACGTTTACGCAGACGAGCCCGACCGCGCTGCTCAGTGCGCTCACACGTCTCGACCCGCCATTGACGACCGTGCTCGATCGGCCCGCGCTGATCCGTGGCACGATCGAATCATTCACCCTCCCGCTGGGTGAGGGGCTTACGCCCCAGCCACAACTGGCCACCGCGAAGGCTTCGTTCCTGCTGCAGAACATGCAATCGAGCGGGATCATCCTCACCCGGATTACGGGCACCGCCGATCTCTCGCCCGCCAACGGCGTGAATCTGACAGGCCAACTCGTCGCCGCCCGCAGCGGCAAAGGCTTCGGAGGATCGCTCGAAGCCCACGCAACCCGCGTGTTCGATGATGCTGGCGCACTACTCGCACCGATTGACATGCAACCCACCGCAACCCTCGAACTTCACGATGCTCCCCCAGCCCTCGCCCGCTTGCTCCCACGCCCCCCCCCTAACACCGATCCGTCCGCTCCACCGCCACTGGATCTCGCTGCGATGTTCGCAGACTTCACCGGCGGGCTCTTCTCGCTGGACGTCCGGTTCGACGCCAAGAGCAAGAACCAAACCATCAGTGCCAAGCTCGATTCGCCCCGTACCACGCTCGATGCCCGAGCTTCGCTCAACAACCAGACGCTCAGCACCGAAGCACTCACGCTCAATACACAGATCACCGCGCCCGCGCTGGGTCGCCTGCTGAGAGCTGCGGGCATGACGCCCGATCAGCTCCCGTCGCTGAGCGAGCCTGCTGCGCTGACCATGCGTGTCGAGCCGTTTACGCTGCCGTTGACCGATTCGTTTGCGCCCGATGCTGCAAAGGCTACCGACACCCTGCGTCTCTCGGGCACCCTCGCAGCAAGCGTCAACGCCCTATCTCCCGCCTCGGGCAACTCCGGCCCGATCCGTCTGAGCGACAGCACGTTCAGCCTGCAAAGCCCGCTTGCGGTATTGCTCGGGAGCACACGAGGCGTGGCCGCCGTCGCCGCTGCGGGCAAGATCGCCTCCCCCAACGACGGCTCGGGTTCGTTCACCCTCAACGCCAACCCGACGCTCGAAAGCGGCGCGCTCGCCGGGCCGTTCGCGATCAACGCGACGCTTGCCGACGTACCCGTTGCGTTCATCGATGCGCTCGCCGGCCAGCCCGGTCTGGTCTTGGGCGCGGTCGGGCCCACGCTGAGTCTCGACCTCGCCGCGAACGTCGATACCTCGGCAGCCTCACCCGTCGAGAGCATCTCGCTCGGCGTGCGCTCGCAGCGGGTCAATACCACCAAGCCGCTCAAGATCGTCGCCTCGGGAACCACGCTTCGCCTCGCAGCGCCCGCAGAGCTTCGGCTCGTGGTCGATCCCGTCTGGGCCAACGAGTACCTCCTCGGTGCGAACAAGAAGGCCAGTGACGGTACCGACACTCCGCCCCCCCTCTTCACGCTGTCTGCGCCCACCAACGCAACACTGACGCTCAACCAGCTCGTCTTGCCCTCCAAGATGGCGGGCGTAAACGGCGCACCCGGCGGACCGCTCAAGCTCGGGGTGTTCTTGATTGACGCGGTGCTCGACTTGCCTCAAACCTCGATCGTCGTCGGTGAAAGCAACGCACCCGTCACGATCACCGGCGGCACACTCAAGCTCAAACCAACCACCATCGCAGGCGCCACTCTCGACTACGACCTCGTCGTTCGCCAATGGACCGCCAGCGGCCGACAGAGCCTCGCCGAGCAACCAAGCCACGTCTGGGGCACGCTCTACGGCCTTGCCTCAGCCTCGGGTCAAGTTCAGCCCGAAACCCTCAACGCCACCGGTGCGTTCGATCTTCCCAACGTGCCCAGCGCCTTGGTCGACGCCTTTGCACGCACCGACCTTCCCAGTAAAGTGCTGGGCGAAACCGTCAGCATCGAGGGCTGGTACCGACATATTTCGAGCATCGCTGGCGCGTTCCACTTCGAGGCCACCAGCCCCAACGCGGTTGCCGCAGCCGATGGCTCGTTCAACAACGGAATCATGCTCATCAACAAACCCGCAGACGGCTCGCCCGTGGCAACCATCAGCCGCATCACGCCCGAGCTGACCAACGATCTTGCCAAAGCTTTGCCCTTGCTGCAATCGTTTGAGAAAACCGCTCAGGACGAACCCGCCCGGCTCATCCTCGATACCAACATCGCCGTGCCCATCGACGGCAACATGAACAACCTCACCGGCTACTTCAACATGGACATGGGCACGGGCCGATTCGTCGTCCAGAACCAGTTCCTGGGCATGCTCAAAATCCCGGGGCTCAACGAAGAAGGTCGCGTAGGCCGACGACTCGAAACACTCCACGTCGTCATGGATCGAGGCGTCATCGCCTACCACCCCTACCCAGTGCCTCTGGGTGAGTTCGAGCTGATCTCCGTGGGCATCGTCAACCTCTCGGATCGACCCTGGGACAACAAGGACGCCGACCTCAAAGCCGGTCCCGGCGGCAACGTTGACATCCTCACCTACATCCCAGCCGGAGCACTCGCCCAAGAAGCCATCGGCCCCCTGGGCGTGCCGTTCGGGCTCGGACCCGATGTGTTCATCCCCTTTAGAACCCGCGGCCCGCTCGACAGCACCAAGACCAATATCGATCTTGACCACCTCGCCAGAGAGGCCCTCTCACCTGAAAATCTCATCAAGGGTGCGGGCGATCTACTCGGCGAGCCGGGTGAGATTCTCAAAGGCATCGGCGACCTCTTCGGTGGCGGCGGCTAAGAAAGCCAACTGCCAAGTCGGTCGATAATCAGTCGAGCACCGAGCAGCGATCTCGCCACAGCGTGTCCAATCGCTCGCGGAACGTCGGCGTCGAACCGCCCGAACCGGTCGTGGCTCCAACATCTGTCAGCCGAAGCCCGCAGCCCACGAGCAGATCAATAAGTCCCTCGTAGTCGCGCAGCGCGATGAACTCTCGCCCGACACGAGGCACTCCTACAAAGCTGCCGTCCTGCACCGCGCCAAGATCCGCCATGTTGTGGTAGTTGCCCAGAGGCAGGCACACACACGTCGCAGCCAACCCGAACGAGCAGAACACGCTCGCCTCGCACGCCCCGCCCGCCATCAGCTTGCGCTGCCAACGCCACGCCTTCGCAGGATCAATCTTTTCGCTCGCGCGAGGCACCGCAGGCCCACCGATCGCCTCGGCCACCCGCGCCACGTCTGCTGTCACCTGCGGCGTAAAGATGCTGATCCGATCGCCTACACGCACAATCGGGCCGCCGCCGATCGGTGAATCCGCAAAGCTCCGGCTGTTCTCGAGCGCCAGCACCCGAGCACCGCTCGGAATCGTCCCCGCCCGGCAAGCACCGATCGCCCCGATAAACCCGACCTCCTCGGCACGAGTCAGCAACACCCGAACGTCCCCGATGCTCTCGCCCGCGAGTTGTCGCAGACGCAGCTCATCAAACGCAGCAAGCGCCGCAGCCAACGCAGCAAGATCGTCGCACGCATCCGTATGCAGGCATTCGACGCCGTCGGTTTCGAGCACCTCGGCTCGCGGCAGCTTCCAGCGAACCACCGTACCCGCCGAGGGCATCGCAGCACTCTCGAACGTCGCCCGGTACGCCGGGTAGCCGTTGACCTTCTCGCTGAGAACCTCGGTGATGACTCCGAGCGTCGGATCGTCCGCACCCTCGGGCCACGCCTCAAGCTCGGCCTCCGGGAAATAGTCGGCCATCACCCCGCCACGGAACGAAAGCACCACGCTCTCGCCCTCGATCCGCTCGACGATGAACGCCGGGTGGTCCATGTGGGCCGTGAAATACAACGGCTTGTCAGAGGAATCCGACCCGCGCAGCGACAGCGTCAAGTTGTCGTAATCATCGCGAGCAATCACGATCTCTGGGCGTTCATCGAGCCAGTCGAGCAGCCAACCGATCACTCGGCCTTCATGACCCGCAGCGGTGGGTGTCTGTGTGAGTTCCATCAACCACCGCTGATGTTCAGCGCGGCGCGTAGGTTCGATCGCAAGGTCGATGCTGTTGGTTGTCGTGCTCAAGGCCGATCACCTGCCCGGCCGGACTCGGCCCCTCATGCGTTTGGGCGGCAGCTTGCTGGGCACGACCCCGCCCGGGAACTTCGCCTCGCGTGCCTTTTCGTTCTTAGGCAGCTTGGGCTTGTCGTCGGATTCAAACCGATTCCGCGTCACCACCGGCACTCCCGTGACCACCGGCAGCGGCCGCCCGCCCGTGGGCTCATCACGCCACGACGAGGGTCGCTCAGAGTGCTCGAAACCCGGATAGTCGCGTTGCTCAATCTGTGTGTCGATCAGGTCTTCGATGAGCGAAAGCATCTTGCCCTGTTCGCGGGTTGCGAACGTGTACGCGATGCCGCGCTTGCCCGCGCGAGCGGTCCGACCGATCCGGTGGACGTAGACCTCGGGGTCATCGGGCAGGTCGAAGTTGACCACATGCGAGATGCCCGCGACGTCGATGCCGCGAGCCGCAACGTCGGACGCCACCAGCACCGCGAGCTTGCCCTCCTGGAAGCGCCGCATGGTG
>CAYUVO010000006.1:44206-50302 GCA_964448185.1 uncultured Phycisphaeraceae bacterium | reverse complement strand
CATCGGCGCGGAGCATCTCGGTTCTGGCTTCCTCGAACCACGGCAGATACGAGGCGTGATGAGCCACTCCCATCGGATCACACTCGACGTACCGCACTCGGATGGTGCTGATCGCTGCGAGTGGTGGAGCCGGGCTCGATCGTGGATCAGCGTCGGTCAGGGTCATGGCTGAGGTTAGGGCCGTAGGCCGGATCGAGCTTGCGAGGCGTATCCCGCCAGTGAGTGCCCACTAGCAGCCCCCCCACCAGCACCCTTGCCCTTCCATTCCAACTCTCTCCCCTCCCGGGGTGCCTGAATGCTGATTCAGGCTGGCGTTGGTGTGGAGCGGGCGTGTGAACGCAAACTCACTCGATATAAAGAAGAGAGCGGAACCCACTCACGGATCCCGCCCCCAGGCTGGGTGTCTTTGCCGAACTCGGCGCTTCCTATGGCCGCCGAGCCCGTGTGCCTTTTTCCAAGCGAGCCACTCACCCGCTCTTCTGCAAGTACATGCGTGAACCGGGTCATTTGCGGGCCATTGTTTCACTGGTTTTTGTGAGAATGTGGAGATGGTGCTTGTGCTACGAAACAACCCGCCCCCATAAAGAGGGCGGGTCGATGAAGTTTCGGAAATCTACATGGCGGACACTGCCCGCTCACAACAGTGCTTATCGGCGTCGACGGGCGAACAAGCCCAGGCCGAGCAACGCAGCTGCCGACGACGGGGCGGGCACGAGGTACGACGCGCCGCTGAACGTAAAGCTCGGGGCAAACTCCATCTGCGGTATTCCCGGTCGTATTGCTCCTAGTCTTGGGGATGTCATTCGGATTGAGTCATGGAAAGCCGTTGGACCCTGCTGCGGGCGAGGTGTTGATCGGCTCGGCGGATATGCCGCCCTTGCCCGATGCGATCGCCACCGATCCCGAGTGCGGCTGGCTCGACCCAAGACGCTGGTTCAACCAGCCCGAGCACACGTTCGAGATCGAGATCGGTAGCGGCAAGGGCACGTTTCTGGTCCAGCATGCTGAGCATCACCCGACGACGAACTTTCTGGGCATCGAATGGGCACGCGAGTTTTGTGTGCATGCGGCGGACCGGATCAGGCGTCGGCGCGAGGCTGACGGCTCGCTCAGCCAAGTGCGGATGCTCAACACCGATGCGACCGAGTTCATGCGGTGGCGGATGCCCACAGGGATCGCCAACGTGATCCATCTGTATTTCTCTGATCCGTGGCCCAAGAAGCGTCACCACAAGAACCGCGTGGTCCAGCATCGGTTTATGGCCGATGCCTGGCGGATTCTCAAACCCGGCGGCGAACTGCGGGTGGTGACCGATCACGCCGAGCTGTGGGCGTGGGATCTCGAGCACTTTGATGTGTGGACCGCGCCTGCGGGCTGGGACAAGCTCGCAGCGATCGGGTTCATTGAGCCGGGCAACTTGGCGGATCGTACGGCCAGCCCGTTTACTCAAGGGGAGTTTGAGCCGCCCGAGGGGGCGGGTGAAGGCGAGCTGGTCGGGACGAACTTCGAGCGCAAGTTCCGCGTCGAGGGGCGGAGCTTTCATTCCTGTACACTGACCAAACACACAGAATCTGATTCGTAAATTTATAGATTCCGTGACGGAATGCCCAGCCGTCGGCTTCCGTGCATGAGTATTGGAGAACAGGCATGATGCATCATCGAACGTCTCGGGTTCACGCGGCTGCTGTTGGCATTCTTCTTTGCCTGATGGCTGATTCGATCAAGGCACAAACCGTTGACACGCCAGCATCCGACGTCGCACAAGAAATCGCGTTCGCCCGCAGTCTCTCGCGTGCGTTTCAATCGGCGGCGAGCAAGGCGGATCCGTCGGTGGTGCATATCAAGTCGCTCACCGAACGGCCCGTGCGCCAGCGGGATTTCAATGGGCGCATGTCTGAGCGCACGCTCCGCCGTCAGGGGCTCGGCTCGGGCGTGATCGTCCGCGCTGACGGCTACATCCTGACCAACAACCACGTCATCGAAGACGCCACGCAGGTACAAGTCCGCTTGGCCGACGGCACCGAGCACATCGCCGAGGTGATCGGGACTGATGTGCTGCGGGATCTGGCGGTGCTCAGGATTGACAAAGACGAGCTGCCCTACGCCGAGTTTGCGGATTCGGACGCGATCGAGGTGGGCCAGTGGGTCATTGCTCTGGGGAGCCCGTTTGGGTTTGAGCGCACGGTGACTGCGGGGATCATCAGTGCCAAGGGCCGGGGGCTGGGTTTAGCGAGCGACGAGTTCAAGGACTTCGAGGAGTTCATCCAGACGGATGCCGCGATCAATCCGGGCAACTCGGGCGGCCCATTGATTGATCTTGAGGGCAAGGTGGTGGGGATCAACACGGCGATCTTGAGCCGAGGGGGCGGCTCGGTCGGGCTCGGATTTGCCACGCCCTCGAATCTGGCGCACGACGTGATGACGAGCATCATCGAGGGGGGCCGGGTGCATCGCGGGTATCTCGGGATACGCATGAAAGAACTCGCTGACCAGACCGCCACAGCAGGAGTTGAGATCGCGGGCATCGAAGAGGGCACACCGGCTGACGACTCCGATCTGCGCGCGGGCGACATCGTGCAGATGTTCAACGGCCGATCTGTATCTACCACCGAGCAGCTCATGCGCGCGATCCAGTTCGCGCTCCCCGGGAGCAACGCGGAGATGGTCATTTCACGCGGTGGAAAGATCCGACGAATCAGCGTTGAGATAGGCGATCTGACGGCGGCCAAGCTTGCGAGTCTGATGGAGTTCAACGGCACACAGATCGAAGCATTGGGCATCATCGTTGCCGATCCCAAAGCGGTGTTCACACGGGGCGATGAGCTCAAAGGTGCGGTCATCATGCACGTCCAAACCGGAGGTCCCGCTGATGATGCAGGGCTCAAACCCAACGACCTGATCGAATCTATGGGGCGTCAACTGATCACTTCGGCAGAAGATCTCGCGAGCGTGTTCGAGAGAGCACCTAGCGGCTCTACGGTGATGGGCATTCGCCGACCGGTGCAGGACCGCCGGGGGCGCTTTACGATGGACCGGGGCTCGCTGACGATCCGCTGGTAGCAACGCCGCGCGAAGTGGTGAGGGGTTCGGGCTCGATGTATCGACCCGTCCAGAGCATCCGCGCCCAGCGTTTGACGTCGGTAACGATCATCAACAAGCACGGGAGCAGCAGCAGGATCAAGCCTGTGGCGCTCATCAGGCCGAAGCTGATGGTGATCGCCATGGGGATCAGGAACCGCGCCTGGAAACTCTGTTCGAGCATCAACGGCAACAGCCCGAGCACGGTCGTCACCGTAGTCAGCAAGATTGCGCGCACCCGTGCGCGCCCGGCTGCGATGCACGCCTCGAACGTGCTCAAGCCGTCGCGGTGTCGCTGGTTGAAGAACTGCACAAAGATCAGCGAGTCATTGACCACCACCCCCGACAACGCGATGAACCCGATGTAGCTCAGCAGGGTCATGTCGAAGCCCAGGAGCAGGTGCCCCCAGATCATCCCGATGGTGGCAAACGGGACCGCCATGAGCACCATAAGGGGCTGCGTGTAGCTCTCGAAGAGCCACGTGAGGACGATCGCGATGAGCCCGACCGCAGCAGCGAGCCCAAGCGGAAGCGTGCTAAAACTCTCGGCTTGATCTTTTTGCCGACCGCGTTCGACGATGCGCACATCGTGCCGCGCCTCGATCGCTTTGAGCTCGTCCTTGACCTCTTTGAGGACAGCATCGAGACTCGTACGGTCCTGATCGACGTCGGCAGAGATTGCGACGATGCGCTCGCCGTCGAGCCTGCGGATGGTCGAGAAGCTCCGCGATGGCGTGATCCGTGCGACTTCTGCGAGCGGCACAGGCACCCCGGCGGGCGTGAAGATGAACGCGCTTTCGAGGGCTGCGAGATCGCGGCGTTGTTCGGCGGGATAGGTGACGCGGACGTCGATGTCTTCGCGGTCGCCCGCGAAGGTGAACGCTTCGAGGCCGTAGACCATGCCTCGGATTTGCTCGGCGATTCCGATGACGGTCAGGCCGAGTTCGTTGGCTCCGTCGCGGAGCTCGATTTGCAGTTCGGGCTGGCCCGCGTCCGAGTTGTCGGCGACGTCGTACACGCCGTCGAAGGCTTCAAAGAGCGCGATCATCTCGCCCGCTGCAGCCATGATCCTGCCTTCGTCGTCTCCCACGATGCCGAGGTTGATCGGTGGTCCCGAGCCGCCGCCGCCGACTTCTTCGAGCCGGAAGCTGCGGATGCCCACGAGATCACCGATCCCGTCGCGCAGTGCGATGATGACCTGATCGCTGCGTCGTTGGCCTTTGGCCGAGCGCTGTTCAACCGGGTACAACTCGAGAACAATCTGTGCAACGTGCGGCGACTCGTTCGACCCTGTGCCCTCGAGTTCGCCAAAGGCACCCACCACCGCCCAGCAGCTTTTGACCTCGGGCAAGCCCATCGCCACCGCTTCGATTTTCTTTGCTGTGAGATCGGTGACCGAAGTGGGAGTTCCTACGGGCATCAGCAGTTGCCCGCTGATGGTTTCGGCATCAGAACTGCCCAAAAACACGAACTGGACGCGCCCACCCACCACCATGCCAAAGGAAACAACCATCGCTGCGATAGCGATGCAGAGCGTCAGATACCGCGCCCGCATGGCTTTCGCCAAGAGCTTGGCGTACCCGGGGATGAGCATCTTGTTGAAGAATGTTTCTCGCACGTCCGCGACCCGTTGCTCGATGCGCCACACGAGCGTTCGCTTCGCCGCGGCTCGGTCCTCGGCCTCGAGCGCGTGCGCCATGTGTGGCGGCAATATAAACAAACACTCCAAGAGTGAAACCGTCAACGCGCACGCCACCACGATGGGCAAGGCGCTGAGCAGATCGCCCGTTTGCCCCTCGATCAATCCGAATGGCAGGAACGCAAAGATGGTGGTGAGCACGGTGGCGACGACGGGCCACGCGACCTGATTTGAGCCGTTGATCGCAGCGGTGGTAGCATCTTCGCCTTCCTCGTGACGTCGCTTGATGTTCTCGGCGACCACGATCGCGTCATCCACAAGGATTCCGATGACAATGATGAGCCCGAACATCGTGAGCAGGTTGAGCGTGATGCCCATGAGCCGCATCATCGCAAGGGTGCCGAGCAGCGAGATGGTCAGCCCCACCGCCACCCACAGCGAAACCCGCCAACTCAACAACACCAATAGAGTCCCAAAGACTAAGATCAAACCCATCACCGCGTTGCGTGTGAGCAGATCAAGCCGGCCCACGATGAACCTCGCGAGGTCGGTGGTAATCACCAACTCGCCCGGCAAGTCCGCCTCGGAGGCTCGCTTCGCACCGAGTTCGAACGCTTCGAGCCTTGGTGACGCAGCACTCGTATCGCCAGGCCGCTTGGCGGCCGCTGCCAGCCGTTCCTTCCAGGTGGGGTTGGCGGGTTCGCCGGTGCGACCGGCGACGTAGGCCTTGGCGAGTTCGGCCATCACAACCGCGTCTTGTTTGCCGACCTTGTAGACCGTGAGTGCGACGGCGGGCTTGCCGTTGAGGCGGCTTCGCAGGTCGATATCGGCGTAGGTTTCACGCACCCGCGCGATATCGCCCACCCGCACAATCTGCCCGTCGCCCCCGGCTTTGACCACGATCTTCCTGATGTCGCCCGCGGTTTCTTCGACACCCGGCGTGCGGATGCTCACGTTCTGCGTTGAGCCGCGCATCGAGCCGCCGGGGAACTCCTGCATCGCGCGACGGATGCCCGTTGAGACATCGGGCAAGCTCAGGTTATGTTCGAGCAACGAGCCGGGCTGTACCTCGACGCGGATCTCATCGGTGCGTGTGCCCGAGAGCGCAATCTCACCCATTCCCGGGAGCGTCCGCAGGTCATCGCGGATCTGCCGGATGGCGTCTTTCATGACCGTTTCGTCGGCGTCTCCGTACATGGCCACGATGATCGCGGGCAGATTGGGCTCAAACTTGCTCACGACGATGCGTTCGGACTGTTCGGGCAAGTCCTGGAGCGCGTCGATCTCTCGTTGCACGTCGGCGACAACCGCGTCGATGTTGGTGCCGTCCTCGAACTCGATCATGATCGTGGCGTTGCCCGAACCGACGGTCGTGTTGA
>CAYUVO010000006.1:31924-44196 GCA_964448185.1 uncultured Phycisphaeraceae bacterium | reverse complement strand
TTTCCTCGACGTTGCGAAGATCGCTGAGCTGATCCTCGATCTTGCTCGCAAGCGCTCTCTCGACCTCGTCGGGTGTTGCGCCGGGATACGGAGCCATCACCAGCACCTGATTGGGACGGATCTCCGGGAAGAACTCCTTGCGCAGCCCGAGCCCAAAGACCAGCCCTGTCGCAATCAACGCGAGCATCAACAGATTTGCAACCACTGGCTTGCGAACACCAAACTCGGGAAGGCTCATCCGTCGGCTCCGGGAGTACTTGGTGGCGGCGTGTCCCGATCGGCGCGCGTGGGTTGTCCATCGAGCAGGCTGACCGGCAGAACGTTCGAGCCGTCACGGAGTGTTTCGAGATTCGAGACGATGACCTGCGTGGGCAGCTCCGCGCCCTGGCCCGCGCTGATGGCGGCCCACTGCGTCTCCAACGGATGGAGCGCCGGGAATGAGCCGCTGAACAAAAACTCGATGGTCACAGGCATGGACCTCGCCACGAAACCGCCATCAAGCAAGCTTTCGAGTGCGAGCACGCGATCGCCATCAAGTGATGATCGCGGCACAATCACATGCAGATCGCTCACCGCTGAGAACACGCGGGCGGTCACAAACTGCCCGGGCAGCAGCAGCCTGCCAAGCGAGCCGTCACTCTCCACACGTTGGCGGACCTCGGCGTACACCGTGATCGTTCGCCTCGATGCGTCGGCTTCGGGAGCGATCCGCGCGACGCTGCCATCCCATCGCCCGCCCGAGGAGCCGTCGGACCGCACTTCGACGCGGTCGCCCACCCGCACGCTCTGCGCACTCGACACGGGAAGCCGAAGCGGGATCTCGATCGTTCGCAGGTCCACGACCCGAGCGATCATGGTGCCCGAGGTGACCAGCTCACCGACTTCCACGTCGATGCGTTGGACCACTCCAGTCAGCGGGCTGCGGATCGTTGCGCGAGCCACGTCTTCTTGCGCTCGGCGGATCTGCGCGCGGGCATCGCCGAGTTGCGCCCCAAGCCGGGCCTTGCGGGTGTCGATGAGCCGGATCTGCTGACGGATCGAGGAGATCTCTCGTTCGAGCCTGCGGACTCTGGATTGTCGCTGATCGACATCCATCGGGTTGGCGCCGCCGCGAGACTGGGCCTCGTTGAACCGTGCGAGCATGCGTTGCTCGATCGCGAGCTCGTCGTCGCCGAGCTCGATGCGTTCGTTGAGCGAATGGAGCTCGATGCCGAGGCCCTGGATCTCGGTTTCGATGGCCAGTGCGGTGTTCTGCCGCGAGAGCAGGATGCTGTTGACATCCACCGGCTCAAGCTCGGCGATGACGTCACCCGCAGCCACATGGACGCCTTCTTCAAGCCCCTTGGGACGGGCCAAGACTTTGGCGGTGATCTGGGCGCTGAGGTCGGCGGCGTGCATGGCGCGGGCCGTGCCGTAGCCCTCCCACTGGCGAGCCACAGCCACCTGCTCGACCACAACGGTCTGCACTCGGGTCTGCACCCGATCGAGCTGGGTGCGTTGTGGCTCCTTGGCGGTCTTGACCAGCGCAAGGTAGATGGCAAATGCCACGACGAGCACGATCAGCCCGGCGAGGCTTCGCACGATCCTCAGGACAAGGTTGCCGTCGGCAGACTCCGTTGTGGACATCGGATTTCCTGTTTGTGTCGTGGTCGGGTGAGCGTCTGAGAAGGGGGAGAAGCGATGGGTGGTATTGGCAAGTCTAGGGGTCAAACACTCGATTGCCGTGACTTTTTTGGCGGGTGATACCAGCTGAAACCGGCTCTCAACGCCTGCGGAATCGTTGTTTCGGATGCTTGTGTACGCTTTCGACGCCTCCCGACGAACCCGAGCCGCGCGGTCTACATAGCATGGTGCCGCGCCAGAGCACGCCGAGCGACCACGTCGGTTGGGAAATCCTGGCACAAAGATTCCGAGGAGACTTGCATGCCCGAACTCACAACACCGATCAAGAACCCTATGAAGCCTGACGACCTCACCCAAGACCAGAAGCCGCTCATTCACGTCAACGGCAAGATGCTCCCCAAAGACCAAGCCGCGATCAGCGTCTTCGATCACGGCCTGCTCTACGGCGACGGAGTCTTCGAGGGCATCCGCGTCTACAAAGGCAAGATCTTCAAGCTCGGTCAGCACATGGATCGGCTCTGGGCCTCCGCTGACGCCCTCAAGATCAAGATCCACATCAGTGTCGATGAGATGGTCGCGATCCAGCGCCGGTGCATCGAGGCCAACGAGATCGTCGATGGCTACATCCGCCTAGTGGTCACTCGTGGCGTAGGCACCCTGGGGCTCAACCCGAACCTTTGCCCGACTCCCGGCATCATCTGCATCGCAGACCAGATCACGCTGTACCCGCCCGAGATGTACGAACAGGGCATGCGAGTCGTCGTCGCCAATCGGCCCAAGACGCCCATCGCGGCACTCGACCCGAGAGTCAAAAGCCTCAACTACCTCAACAACATCCTCGCCAAAGTCGAGGCCATCGATCACGGCTGCCTCGAAGTCATCATGCTCAACACCGAGGGCAAGGTCGCTGAAGGCTCGGGCGATAACCTGTTCATCCTTGAGAAGGGCAAGCTCATCACGCCCCCGGTCAGCGTCGGACTGCTCGCGGGCATCACACGCCGCTTCGTGATGGACACGCTTGCGCCGCAAGCCGGGATCGAAGTCGTCGAGCGGGAGCTCGAGCTCGCCGAGGTGCTTGCTGCGGATGAGGTGTTCATGACGGGATCAGCCGCCGAGATCATCGCGATCTCGCAGATCGACACGCAGACCCCCGAGGGCAAGATCGATCAGCAGCACACGGTCACCAAGGGCGAAGGCCCGATCACCGCCGACCTTCGCAAACGGTTTAGAACGATCGTGACGAGTGACAGCGTTCCCGAAGACTAAATCGATCCCCTCGCGGAAAGAAGTTCGCCGTACCTGCATTGGCACGCTTCCCCTGTCCGTGGGCTCCCGCCCACGGCTCGAAGCACTTTCAAGCGGCGCGCGAGGATCGATGGAAATCGCTTGTCGCTGCGTGGCTCGCGTTGCGCACGAACTGCCAGTACATCTCCTGCTGATGCGGGCTCGACAGCTCGACCCGAAGCCCCAGCCGGCGTTTGCCACGTTCGGCTTCGGCAACCCATGCGATCGTCGCGACCAGATCCAGGCGTTGGTCCCCATCGTTGAGCGCAAGGCGGATCTGCTTGCCCTGCTTCTGACCCATGCGTTTTTTGGCGAGCACCTGGAGCCCGCCACGCGAGGCGTTGAGAATCTCGCCCGCTGAGCACTTGATCCCGCCGCACCGCAGGCGACCTTTGTTGCGACGATCCGTGTTGCTCGTCGCGGCGGGTGCCTTGAGCCCCTCGGCCTGGCGGAGCATCGAATCGTACTTGCCACGATTGGCGCCGTCTCGCAGCACGCTATACGCCTTGGTGATCTCTACGAACCGTGCCGCCGCGTCCGCCGAAGAGCATGTATCGGGATGCCAGCGTGCCGCCTCGCGCCGGAATGCAATGCGGATTTCGGCTTCGTTCGCATCGGTACGCACACCCAGCACTTGGTAGAGATCGACCACCTCGCCGCGAGGATAGGCACCAATCGTATTCGTGTGAGACGTGCTCTTGGATGGCTCGCTCGACGCTTGTTCGCTGAACGTATCGGCGGTGCGTTCGGCGGTGCTGACCGATTCGCTAAAGCCGAACTTGGCGAACTCTTCGATCGCGTCGACCTGCTCGGGGCTTGGCTGCGCAAACTCGACTCCTGCGAGCATCCCGCCCGCAGCCGCCGATTGACGCACCCAATGCACCTTCACCTGTAACGAGAGTGTGTGGCCTTCCGAGTTGAACTCGATCGTCTGCGTCACGCCTCTCGCCATAGGCGAGAGTGCGCGGGTGTCGATCAGGCACGCACCCGTGCCGGACATGTTGACGACCGATCCGTGCTCCCATGCGACAGCATGGACCGAGAATCGTTGGTTGGTACGCTTCGTATTACTCGCTGTATCGCTTCGGCTCATGCGGCATCTCCTCTAGAGATGAGGTCGCAAACGATCCGACACGATGCAAGCAAGTTGCGCGCTGCGTGTGGAATGCAGCGCTGTCTGCGCCGATAAGTAATGTTCTCGGACGCACGCCTTGAACCCCGGCTTAGTGGCGGACTTCTGCGCCCAACTGCTCGCGGGCCGCAGCGATCACCCGGTCAACCGCCGGTTCGATCTCTTCACGACGGAGCGTGCGGTCCGGGTCGCGAAACACGAGCCGAGCGGTGACGCTCTTTCGACCCGTGCCCGTCTGCTTGCCCCGGTAGACCCCGACCATACTGACGGATTCGAGCCGATCGAGGGATTGTGCCGCGACCAACTGCTCAACCTGCGCCCACTGAGTCTGCTCGGGCAGATCAAGCGTCAGGTCACGATCAATCGCTGGGAACTGTGGCAGGGGAGTAATCCCTGCTCCCGAATCCTGCCCCTGCGACGAGCCCTGTGCGCTGAGCAGTACGTCGAGGTCCAGCTCGGCAGCCACCACGGGCGCATCGAGCCCTTCGCGTTTGGTGAGCTTCGCATCGAGCAGCCCGAACACACCTATCGCGGTCTTGTTGTGGAACAACCGAACCACGCCGCCGGTGGTCCATGCACTCGAAGGCGGGTCGATTGCTTCAACCTTCAGCGTGCTGCGCGAACCGGCGAGATGCCGAACCAATGCTTCGCACACACCCCGCATCTGTCGAACGCCTAGCTGCGAAGCCTCGGCGGCTTTCATGCCGATGGGCACGTCGGCGAGCAACGACAGCGTGGGCGTCTCCACATGCTCGCGTCCGGGCTTATCCAGCTCGGTAAAGCTCGTGGCGATCTCGAAGAGCCGAACGCCCCCGGGCACGCTGACCTGCGCATCCTGATTCGACCTTCGGCATGCGAGCAAGCCCGTCAGCGCCGAGGGCCGCAGCACGGGCTCCGAGCCGCGGCGTTCGTCATCGACACTCACGGTCCGCCGCCCATTGATCAGCCACGGCTTGGAACGCTCGCCCGAGCAGAAACTAAAGGTCACCGTCTCATAGAACCCGAGCCCGACGAGCAGCGAGCCGATCTCATTGAGCCCGCGTTCGCGTTCGCTGGGCTGACGAACCACGACACCAACCGTCGGGGCTTGAGGGATCGCGTCGAGCCCGTTGAGCCTCGCGACTTCTTCGATCAGGTCGATCTCGCGGGTCAGGTCGAGCCGAAACGCTGGTATCGCACAGCTCATGGCCTCCGCGTCGTTCGTGATCTGAATCCCGATGCGTTCGAGCAGCTCACGCTGACGCTCATCGGACACATCAATCCCGAGAATGGCCCGTGTCCGTTGCGGCCTGAGCGCCACCGGCGGTCGCACCTTAAGATCAGCGCCGTCTTCGAGCATGCCTTCGCACACCGTGCCGCCCGCGACTTCGTGAATCAATGCTACAGCCCGGAACGCGGCTCGGGCGATCTCTGCGGGTGCAACGCCCCGCTCGAAACGGTGGCTCGCATCGGTTCGCAGCGCCAATCGCCTCGCGGTCGTGCGCACGGTCACCGCGTCCCATGTCGCCATCTCGAAGACCACGTCGGCGGTCGATTCGGTGACTTCGCTCGCTTGGCCGCCCATGACGCCCGCGAGTGATTGTGGTCGTTCGCCGTCGGCCACGACCAGATCGGTGGTTTTGAGAGCGCGTTCTTTGCCGTCGAGTGTTGTGAGCTTCTCGCCCTCGTTGGCGTAGCGGATCTCAAGGGTCTGCCCAGCCAGCTTGGCAAGATCGAACACATGGCACGGATGCCCCAACTCCAACGAGATGTAGTTCGTGATATCGACCACGTTGTTGATGGAGCGTTGGCCGACCGCTTCGAGCCGATCAACGAGCCACTTGGGGCTCGGCCCGACCTTGACGCCTCGGATCACCTGCGCTGTGAACAACGGGCACACCTCGGGCACCTCGTTGGTCAGCGTCAACGCCTCGCCAACGTCTCCCGAACGCTCGGGTTCGCCCCAGGTCGGTTCGATGAGCGTCCGGCCTGTGACGGCTGCGATCTCGCGGGCAGCCCCGACATGAGAAAGCATATCGCCCCGGTTGGACGTCACCTCGGCATCGAGCCGAACGTCGCCACCCGCGAGAGTCTCGGTGCCCTCGATCGGAAACCCCGCAGCCGTCAGAGCTTCATCGACCTCGTCAGCGGTCAGATTTTGAGAACTGAGCAGCGAGTTGAGCCAGTGCAGCGATAGATCCATAGTGCCCAAGCCTACGCCCCAAGCAGGGCAGGGGCAGCCGGGTACACTCCCGTCCGTGCGCCACTTACCAGCCTTCCAACACTCGATTCTCTCCCTCGCCCGATTCGCGGCGATGGGCTGTGGGCTGCTGCTCGCGGCATCACTCCTGGGCGGGTGTGCTGCGCCCGGAACGCTCGAAACGCAGTCAGCACCCGATGACTTCGTGCTCGGGGTGACCATCTATGACCAGCCGACGTCCGATCGGGTGAGCCGGTCCCGCCCGTCGAACCTGCCCCGTGCTCTGCGGCCGGGCCGATACGTCATCGAGGCCGACGGCGTGCTCCGCGCTTCTCTGGGCACCGCAGCAGCCCCCGACGTGTTCCCGCCCATGACCCGCAGGCTCTCCGAAGAACAACTCGACCATCTCTGGACGCTGACGATGGCGACGGGCATCTTCGACGACGAACCGCCGGGCGAGCGGATCGGCCCCGTTGCGAGCTACCAGCCGCCGCGAGGCAGGGTCACCGCGCTGGTTGAGGCGTTCGCGGTGGGCCGTCGCAGTTCATGCGCCATGGGAGTAGAGGGAGCCGAGCAGGATTCCCAACCGGTGCGAGCTCTGACCGACACGTTGGCCGAGCTTGCTTGGGTGCGCAGCGAGCGGGTTGATGTGGGCGCCGAGCTCCGCAGCCGCGACGGCTCGGCGAACTAGAACCTGCACGCCCACAGCGCCTTCTCGGACGCTCCGCGCAGGGCTTGCCCCACTATCCGGCACGAGCGATCCGTACACGCGGCTGATGTGCGCACTCAGGCACACACCCACCCCCCCACCCCACCCAAATATACCGATGAACCTCTTGTACGCGCCACACTTGGGCGCACAAGGGGATCTCATGTTGATGGCTCTGAAGATAACTGTTCACGTCCGTCTCCTCGCTCTGGCGATCATGCTCGCCATGACGCCCGCAGCGTTCGCACAAACCACGTGGTACGTCCGCGTGACCGGCGACGACGCGGCCGACGGCATGAGCTGCGATACCGCGTTTGCCAGCGTCGTCAAGGCGGCGAAGGTCGCCAATGCCGGGGACACGATCCTCATCAGCGGCGGTGAATACGTCGGTGCTGTGGTCTTTAGCAACAACGGCACGCAAGCCAACCCGATCGTTGTCATGGGTATAAGTGGGAACGCATGCTCGGGCGACGATGGCGATTCAATCCTGACGGGCACCGGCAACAGTGCGGTTCGCCTCGATGGAAACTACATCCATCTTCAAAAACTCACCATCACAGGCGGAACATCAGAAGCGGTTCGGGTAGGTAAATCTATTGGTAGCGAAATGCTGCTGTGCAACGTTTCGGCGTCAGGATCAAACATCATCTCGCTTCCCGCGGGTTCGGCAGAGTTCACCATCGCAAGCAGTGAGATTCACTCAAGTAAAGTTGATCTCATCAGTGTCGGACTCGGAACAACGCTCACGATTCAAGGCTCGGAGCTGCACAACGCTGGAGGCGATGGGATCAAGCTCGAGGGCGGAACCGTCACCCTCAACGGCACCATCATCCACGACGTGTCGGGCAACGGCATCTCGGCTCCTTCAAGCAGCGACAGCACGATGACCGCCAACCGCGTCCACATCTATAACGTAGACAACGGCGTCAATTTTCTGGCTGGCACACTCACGCTCGCGGGCTGCCTCATCAATGACACGACCCAGACGGGCGTCACGCTCGGGGCCTCGGGCGTCACCGCTTCGATTCTCAACTGCACCATTTCGGGCACGGGCACGACCGGCATCGACCTCGCCTATGCGCAGGCCACCATCACCAACACGATCATCGCCAACACAGGAGCTGTCGGGCTCAACCAACACCAGAACAACAAGCACAAGCATGCCCGAGCGAACAACCTGTTCTGGAACAACTCACCCGCGCCAACAGGTAAAGTCTTGGGCGGTTCGATCGTTGCCAGCGAACTCGAGGCCGACCCGTTGTTCACCAGCGCAACAGACTTCAGTCTCACCGCTGCATCCCCAGCGGTCGACGCAGGCATCGCTCCCGGTCCAGGCGTGGAGCCGGTCGATATCACGGGCGTTCCCCGGCCATTCAACGGCGTCTGGGACATCGGCGCGCATGAGTTCGGTGCCGTGACCGTCGCGGCGGATCTGCCCTATTCCACAGCGTTCAACAACAACCCCGGGCTCGAATGGAGTGACTCACGCCGAAACAACGGCCGCTACACGGGCGGCGTTCATGGCCAGTTCCTCGGTGATCCCGCCAACCGCGAATCCACCGTCCTCGCGGTTCGCACCGTGCCGGGGACCGCCTATGAAGTCGAGTTTGATCTCATCCTCGCGGGCGGCTGGGACCCCGCGGGCGCGACGGCTGACACGTTCTTTGTCAACGCCGACGCGGTGGAAATCTTTGCAGAGACGTTCGATTCACAGGGTGCTGCGCTGGGGACCTATCAATACCGAGCGACGTGTACGGGTCAAGACATCGACGGTGTCAGCGGCATCGACATCCAGCACTCGGCGCTTCGTGCGACGTTTGTCGCCAGCACCGAAGTCACTCGTCTGGTGTTCCGCGCGGAAACCACCGATCCTGCTGAGCGTTTCTCGCTTGATAACGTTGAGGTCCGCACTCTTTCACCCGCCACCGGGCTGGTGGCACATTGGAAGCTCGACGAATCCGCCGGACCAGTGTTGAGTGACTCTTCGGGCCGAGGGCTCAACCTCAACGTCTGGGGCACGCTCAACCTGGGCATTCCCGCGCTCTGGGATAACGGGACGCAGGGCGATGGCTTTGGCTACGGCATCTTCCCGGGCCCGACGAGCCTGAACCTGCCGCGCGGCTACACGCTGTCCGCGTGGCTCAAGAGTTCGACCGAGAACTGGTCGGCGTTCCAGATCCCCGTTGGCGCGGGGTACGCCACGATGTACACCATGACCGGCACCAAACAGATTCTGTCGCTGTTCACCGACGACACACGAAGATCGCACTGGATCTATACGGATCTTGCCGCGATTGATCTCACGCAGTGGAACCACTTTGCTTCGAGGTGGGACCCGCACACACAAGAACTCACGGTCTGGGTCAACGGCCTACAGGTCGATTCGCTCAGCGTGCCCGGCCACAACGTCTACGGCTTGCCGTCGTATGCCTACGCCTCGGTCTCGCTCATGTGGTGGTTCAACAACAACAATAATAATGCAGAAGGCATCAAGCAAGACGAGACGCGCGTCTACGACCGCCCGCTGAGCGCTGCCGAGATTCTCGAACTCGCAACGCTCCCCGGCAGGTTCGCCGACGTCACCGAGGATTCAGGCTTCGCCGCCGACACAACGGGCAACTGGGAAGACCCCGGATCGGTTCTCTGGGGCGACGTCAACAACGACGGCGCACCCGACGCTCTCCTCACCGGCACCACCACTCCCAAGGTCATGATCAACGACGGCGCGGGCATCTTCACCGCCTACAACCTCGGTCCGAGCCGGGCGTCCGATCAGATCGGTTTCTTCGATGCCGACCATGACGGCGACCTCGACCTGCTTTCAATCGGCGTCAACGGCCTCCAAAACGAACGTGTGTTCATCAACGACGGCACCGGCTCGTTCACCTATTCGAGCTCCACCGACTTCGCCGGACCTATGAACAACGAGGGCATGATCCTCGCTGATGTGAACCGCGACGGCTGGTGCGACGCGGTCGTCTTCAGCGCCAACGGCACATGGATCGCCCTCCACTCGGGCGACCCCGACACAGAGATCTTCTCCGATCCTTCTCGCGATCCCATCGCCGGGCTCAACGACGGGGGCGATACCGGAGACGGTGACTTCGCAGCCAGCGGCGATATCAACAACGACGGACACCTCGACTTCTTCTACCACTTCAACGGCGGGCGCATCTTCCTCTCCAACGGCGACGGCACCTACACACCCGACGCTATGGGCATCAGCATCTACATCGATAACACCAACAAAGCAGGCGCGGAGTTCGCCGACTACGACAACGATGGCGACCTCGATCTCTTCATCGCCGACGCCCGCAGCTCATCCCCAAGCACGCTCTGGCGCAACGACGGCTCATCGTTCACCGATGTGACCACCGCCTCGGGGATCGAGTTCAACGGCGCCCACCGCTCGGGAACCTGGGGCGACATCGACAACGATGGAGACCTCGACCTCTACATCGTCTCCGCCAACGACAACCCCAACCGCATGTACCTCAACAACAACGACGGCACGTTCACCTACGAACGACGCGACGCCCCGCTCTATGCGACCAGCCTCGATGCGATGTTCGCCGATATCGATCTCGATGGCGATCTTGATCTCGTGGTCACCCACACGGGCGAAGGAGCCACGCTGCTCAAGAACATCACCGACGACGGCCGATCGCTGAGCGTCCGGTTTGTCGGCGCGGGCAGACGACGGACCAATGCTGCGGGCATCGGCATGCGCATCGATCTGCTCACCGAGAACGGCGTGCTGCTCGCGCGACGCGACCTCGGGCTCGCGCGAGGCTACGGCGGCCAATCCTCGCTGGTCGCCCACTTCGGAGGCATCGACCCTGCAACCACCTACGTCGTCCGTGTGCATCTCCGCAGAGAGCCGGGGGACATCACGGTCGTACCCGCTGACACCTCGACTACCTTTGCTGGCGGTCGCACGGTCAACCAGATGCTCACGATCAACGAGAGCGATATCGACACCGCCGTCCGCGTCATCCGATGGCAAGAGGTCAGCGCCAACGAAGGCCAATAGCCAACTCGACCGAGTATGACACATCCCTGCAACCGTTCGGTTTGACACGGGTACTCTCGTCACATGCTCCGGTCGAAGGCGTTCATCTTGTGTTTTTCGTGTCTGCTGTGCTTGAGCCTGAGCAGTGGTGCGTGCGTCAAACAGCACCACGCCGCGCTGCGTACTTCCTCAACAGCGAATCCACCGATGGATGCCTCGAAAACCAACCAGGCACCCGAGGTATTCTTTCTCGCAGCCCCCGACATCGCCACCATTGTGTATGCGGGGTCGGTGCCCAACTCTGAACCCGCATTCGATACGCTCGCCGACTTGGGCATACGGACTATCATCTCGGTCGATGGCGCTTCGCCCGATCTCGAACGCGCCACACAGCACGGGATGCGATACATCCACCTACCGCTCGGGTATGGTGAGATCGACGAGAACATGCGACTTGTCTTTGCAGCCGCAGTCCGTGACATGCCCGGACCGATCTACATCCATTGCCATCGAGGCGTGCATCGAGGTCCAGCAGCCGTCGCGGTCGCTCTCTCTACATTGGGCGACCTTTCGACCGCGCAATCACTCGCCCTGCTCACCCGAGCGGGCACTAGCAAAGACTACCCCGGCTTGTGGCGAAGTGTCGCAACCAGCACGCCCGCGAGAGCATCCCAACTCGACGCCATCGACACTGATTCATTGCCCGCGCAAGCCCGCGTGGGCACGTTCGTCGAGGGCATGGTCTCGATCAACAACACCTACGAGAATCTCGAAGCAATCGCCGACGCGGGCTGGAAAACTCCCCGATCTCACCCGGACCTGGCCCCCGCTTCAGAAGCGGGGCAGCTCGCCGAGTTGTTCCGCGCTCTGAGCGAACACACGACAACGCCGCCGCGACCAGCAGCATTCACCGAGTGGATGCGCTCGTCGACCGCTCTTGCTATAGCACTCGAGCAAGCGTTGACCGCAGACGATCCCGAGGCCGCCAGTATTTCGTACGCGGCACTGATCCAAGACTGCAAAGCATGCCACGCGGCGTACCGCAACTAGCCCTGCTTCACTGCCCGCTCAAGTCCATGTATCCGAGCTTGAACCGTCCCGCGCCTTGCCCTTCTCGAATGGTGCGTGATGGTCCGCGCTCCAGCTCTCGGGGTACGCCACATCGTCGAGATCCAACGCCGCCTTGGTCGGGAACATCGGCTTGAACGTGTCGCACATCACCGCGAGCTCGTCGGTGGACTTCTTGCCCAGACTCGCCTCGACCGTGCCCGGGTGCGGCCCGTGCGCGAGACCCTGCGGGTGCAGGCTAATTGAGCCGCTCTCGATGCCGCGC
>CAYUVO010000006.1:0-31914 GCA_964448185.1 uncultured Phycisphaeraceae bacterium | reverse complement strand
TGTAGTTGCCCTCGACGTAATACAGTATCTCGTCGCTGTCGATGTTCGAGTGGTTGTACGGCACCGGGATCGCATCGGGATGGAAATCGAGCATCCGAGGACAGAACGAACAGATCACAAAGTTGTGCCCCTCGAACGTCTGATGAATCGGCGGGGGCATGTGCAGCTTGCCGACGATCGGTGCGAAGTCGTCGATGTTGAAAATGTACGGGTAGTAGCAGCCGTCCCAGCCCACCACGTCGAGCGGGTGGTACGGGTAGGTGTAGCTGTGAACCTGGTCGCGGGCCTTGATGCGGACCTCAAAGTCGCCCATCTCCTCGAACGTCATCGGCATCTCGGGGATCCGAAGATCCCGCTCGCAGTACGGCGAGTGCTCCAGAAACTGGCTGGTCTTCTTCGAGATATACCCCGGAGGCGGCATGATATGGCTCGCGTTGACCGTCTCAAAGCCCACGAACTTGCCGTAGGGCATGGCGACTTTGGGATGACCACCAAACGCATCGTTGTCGCTGCCATCATCGGGACGCTCGTTGAACACGATCTGGTAGATCGTACCCTTGGGGATCACGATGTAATCCTTGCGCCCAAACGGCAGAGCGCCGAACATCGTAAACACCGTCCCGCTGCCGAAGTGAATGAACAAGCATTCGTCGCCTTGGCCATTCTTGAAGTGGTAGTCCATCTTCTCGCTCGGCTGGCACACCGACATCTCGACGTCCGAGTTACCGAACAGCACGACGCGCCCGATCACCGGGTCGCTGTGAGATTTGAACGGCGCGGTCTTGAGGTGCCTCATCCGCATCACGTCGGTCTCGACGTACTCGGGCTTGGTCTTGTAGATCGGCTTCCAACCGGTGACCTGTGTCGGCGGATGGATGTGGTACATCGTGCTCGAAGGGCCGACAAAGCCCTCGGTCCCGAACAGCTCTTCCGAATACAAAGCACCATCAGGACGACGAAACTGCGTGTGACGCTTCTTGGGAATCTGACCCAACTTCGTGTAGTAAGGCATCGCGCAACGAACCTCTATCTTCCCGTGAGCGCTGCCCATCACAACAGATGGACTGCCCCGGGAGGGGGTGTGACAAAGTAGGAGCGAATCAGCCGATTCTAGGCTCTGTATGACGAGCCGTGGGCGGGAGTCCACGGATCTCGACACAGATACACCCTGCCCGAGAAGGGAACACGACACGGGTTTACTGCTTCATTTTACCCACGCATTTGGTTCCTTGATCTCTCAAACGGATCTCTCCCGTGGGCTCCCCCCACGGCTCGATGAGATTGGCACGACACGATCTCGAACCTCGAACAGAGCTTAGTAATCGCCCGAAAGACCCTCTAAAGCGTCCGCCAGCATCACGCTCATGGGTTCTCGGAAATCCGCCGTCTCAAAGCTCAGCCTAAACCCAACGTCCGAGTACGAACGTTCGAGCTGGTTGAACCCGCTACGGATCACCGCCGGTTCTGTCAACGGCAGCTCGGGGGGCGACATCGCCGACCCACCGATCACCGCGAACCCAGAACCCTCGTCCGTGCGCACAATCTCGGCGACATTGCCCAGCATGTGCTTGAGCACCGAGCCCGGAGCTTCGTATGACGCTGAACCCTCGGTGCCATCCTGCGAATCCACAGCCGCGAACCACAGCATGCCATCGGGTTCGCTGCGTTCAATCACGGTCGCGTTCTCGCCTGTCGGGATGGTTCGATCGCCCTCGGGCAAGAAGATCCCCGCATCGGGGAGCTGGAAGAACGTTGCCTGTGAACCGAGTTGACGCCGGGCATCGGTCGCGTACGTCAGCTGCGTTTGCCACGTCTGGTCCCGCAGGTTCCAGAGCCGATCCTCTGCGCCCTGCGCCGCCTCGTGATACGCATACGCCGCTTGCCACTGTGCCGCAGTCGGGAGCTCGGTCCCGATGAGCCCCGCGAGCCTCGTCGCCGCGTAGGGCGAAACCTGATTGAGCGGATGGTCATAGCTGGGCCGACCCTGCGCCGAAGCGATCTCGGGGCTGATCAAATCAAACCGGTCCGCGAACTGGTTGACCCACAACCAGCCATCGCCGCCCGCCGACTGATTGAGCAACAACCCGAGCCGAAACAAATCAAGATCCGACCAGTGCCAACTCCGCGGCCCCTCCCAGTTCACCCCCACCGTCGCACCGATGCTAAAGCCTTCTTCAAGCTCTCGGCGCAAACTGTCGGACTCGGCGTCCGCACGCGGTCCGGTGATCGTGCTCATGAGTTCGCGGGCCACGCTCATCGAGACCTCGCTCGTCGTCATAAAGAACGGCCTGGAGATCACGTCGTCCTTGCCCCGTGGCCTGACCAACGCAAACTGCACCTCCGTCCCGTTAGGAGACGCATACGTCACTCGCGTTTGTCGGCGGTCGAGATCGGTAACTTCCCATCCAGAGAGCGACGGGCCGTACTCGGTCATGTCGATCGTCTCGGGCTTGCTCGCCGCCTCGCGCAGCACGCCCGCCATCCGCGCCGCCTGACCGGAATACGCCGACCCGGACTGGCGAGCGAGCGCGATGAACTCGTTGATCCCCGCCTCGACCACATCGTCCTGTTCGAGGTATTCATCGCCCGCCAAAGCCCGAAGCTCCGCGAGCGCCGTGTTGTAGCGTGTTCTCGGGTCGAGCTTTGTGCGATCAATACCAAAGCGTTCTTCGAGCGCCATCACCGCGTCGAGGTCCGCGTCGTTGCGTGCGAGGCTCGCCACCCGTTCCCACCGCTGCTGGCCCTGAGCTTCGAGTTCTGAACGCATCGCCGAGGCACGCTGCGAACCATCGACCGTGTTGATAATGTCCGTGATGCGTTCGCGGATCGTTGATTCGGTTTCAAGCTGCGCAACCGAGGTGGGCCAGCGTTCTGCGCCTGCTCCTGCGTCTTCGCCAAGCCTGCGCCACGCACCGAACGACACGACCGCTGGCGACTGCTCGTTGGCTGCCAGAGCGGTCAGCGTCGAGACATCGGCGCCGTCAAGGGCTGTGAGCTGGGTGTGCAGATCAAAGATCGACTCGAACACCTTGCTGCCCGATACGTCTTCGAGCACCGGGTCCGGGGTCCAATATGCAAAGATCGCTCCGAGCGTTTGGCCGCCGTCCATGGGCTTATCTTCGGGGAGATAATCCGCCGCCATCAGCGATTCCGCCCTCGCCATATCCGACACCAGCTCCGCGACCCGGCCCTGCCATGCGTTGTACGTCCGCTGCTGCGCCGCAAGACCTGCGTCCACCGAGTTTGAGAGCGCCTCGGCTCCCAGCGACCAATCGAGCAACCCCACCACAGTTTCAAGCTGGGTTTCACGCTGACCCCGCACCAGCGAGAGCAGCAGATCGCTGTCCCACTGCGCAGGCTCGGCTTGTGCGCTGACCTCATCAGGAGCGGTCAACGCGCCGTCGATCCGTTGGAGCAACGTCCGCGCTGCGTCAGCCCGATCCACCAGCGCCCGCAGCACGCCCGTCTGGTCATAGTCCGCCAGCAGCACGTCCCGCCGCGCGATCCACGCGCCGTTGCCGCCCGCCGATTGAGCGATGCCGACCTCGTCTCGCAGATCCTTCACATAGTTCTGCGCGATCCGGTGCTCTTCGACGCTGATCGATTCGATCTCCGTCTCGAGACGATCGACCACGCTCTTGGTGGCGATCGCCCACTGCTCGACGGCATCACGCTGCTCGGTGACCCAATACAACTCGCCCGCATACGCCACATGCTCGCTGAGCGTTCTCGCCTGATCGACCTCGCCTTCTTGGGGAGCATCGCCCTCGGTCAGTAACGCGATGGTCTTGGGCTCGAGCATCGAACTCTCGACGACATCGAGGCGGTCTTCGAGCTTCTCGACCAACGCCGGGCTCTCACGCAGCGCCGAGGCAAGACTCGTCAGGCTCGCCATCCGTTCGATCAGCGTGCCGTCACGCGGATCCTCAGCCGCATCGAGCCTGACATACCCAGGCTCGCTCGCGAGATCGAACCATTCCTGCAACCCTTCAGCGTCGGGCCGCTCGTTCATGAGCGCCCGGTACGACCGGACCTGCCAAAGATACTCGGTATCCACGCGGCCCCAATCACCCGCCAGGAAGTTGCCCGCTTGTTTCGCCGACGTCTCGAGCGCGATGATCTCGCCGAGCCAATCTTTCTGGATGCCCGAGTCACGCAGGTCCGCCACGAACTGGGTCACATTATCTGGGTCGCGTGCTTCGTCGAGTTTCTTGCTAACTTCATCGGCAAAGCCTTCAAGGAACGGATCACCCGAGAGCTCGAAGCGGTTCGCAAGATTCTCGAGTGAACCCGCTGTGGCATCCACCCGATCGATCTGATCGAGCACCGCCAGAGCCGATTTGATCGGGAGTTCACCGTCGAACGCGGTCAGCCTCGCGTCAATGTCTCGCACATACGCCGCGAGTCCCACCCACTGCTCGCCCACGCCATCGACCAGCGTGCCGCCCTCGGCACCCGCCTGCAACAACGCATCACGCAACGCCCAATCCTCGCTCTCGATCAACGCACGGATCTCATCGAGCTTGGCCACCGCCCGCGTCGTGCGGTACGGCACGGGTTTGCGCTTGGCCGAGTCCGGGGGCGTCTCGGACCACGACGCGCTCATCTCTACGTCTGCCTCGCCGAGCACCGAATCAGGATCGATCACGGTCGCCCCGCCCTCCACGAGTCGCTGAAGCGTCCCGAGCCTCGGATCGTTCATCACCGGGTTGTCTTCGTCTTGTGAATCCTCCAACAAGTACGACGCCCACACCTGATGGTCTCGAACATACTGCTGCCACGTCGGCTCATCGAACGGCCGGGTAAACACATACCCCTGCCAGCCCACAGCCCCCACCACCGCAAGACCCGCAGCCACAAACGCTGCACGCCGAGCAAGCTTCATCGCGGGCATCGGTGCGCTCGCCTTGGGCAACGACAACACACGCTCACGACACTCGGTAATCGTCCGTGTCCCCACAGCCGCCTTGGGATCGATCAGCCAACCCACCAACTCCCGCCAGCGATCACCAAGCTCCGGGCCGAACGCACGCCACGCCTCAGAGTCGACCAAAGGCCAGCCGCCCAGCTCGCGGAACGGCACGTGCAGAATCAACTGGTGAAGCACCAGCCCCAAGTCCCGCATGTCTTCTTGTTCGCCGTGACTGCTCCGCACCAACTTCGCGCTCGTTGCCGGATCAACCAACGCCACCGACACCTCGCCCAGTTCGAGAATGTTCCCGATGAGCACGTTGCCGGGGCGCAGGTTGCCGTGCGCACGTCCGCGACGGTTCTGGAGTTCTTCAACCCCTTCGAGCACCCCGAGCACGATCCCTCGGAGCCACTCGGCGTTGTGGATGCTCCACTGATACCGGCCCGCCGCCAAGAGCCGCGCCGAAGCATCGTACAAATCGGTAACGTAATACGCCCCGCCCTGATCGTTCCGCGCCACCTCGTGGATCGGTGCCCAGCCCGCTGCGCCCTCGCCCGCCATCGACCGCTGCAACTCCGCAGACTCGACAAACTCCTCGACCCAATCCGAAGCGCGGTTCGGACCCACGATCAGTTCAGGCCAGGCGATCGCCTTGACAACCTGCGGCTTGGCACCCCAGAAATTGTCCTCGCCCACTTCGGTCATCGAAACGGTGCAAAAACCCCTGCGGAACAAATCCCGTGAGGTGCTGTATTGGCCAAAAGTCCGGATCATGACATCTCCACACACCCACAGCCGCCGAGCAGCTCGGGTCACCGCGACAGCACTCCCCCCGGAGAAATCCGGGGACAGCTTCGCTCCCACCACAATAAAGGAATCAGCCGCCCGGGTCCATCCTCTCACGATGGCAATCCCCGGGTTCTTTCAGTCCACCGCCAGTTCCTACCGTTGAATCCTGTGCCCCATGACCTTTCCAAGCTCTACGCCCTGCTCGATTCGGTCATGCTCGCCGATGCCCACCGCCTGCGCGCCCGGATCCGTAGGCTCGACCGAGCATCACCCGACCCCAAGACAGTCTTAGCGATCCGCGAGTCAGCCGAGCGGTCCGCCAAGCTCCGACACTCCCGCCAGAGCCTTGTCCCCGCGATCAGCTATCCCCCCGAGCTGCCCGTCAGCCAGCGATCCGAGGACATCGCGCAAGCTGTGCGCGATTCTCAGGTCGTCGTGGTCTGTGGCGATACCGGCTCGGGCAAGACCACTCAACTTCCTAAAATCCTGCTAGAACTCGGTTTAGGCGTCGCTGGCACCATCGGGCACACCCAGCCCAGACGCCTCGCAGCCCGGTCCGTTGCCACCCGGATTGCTAGCGAGCTTGAGGTGCCGTTGGGTCAGCAAATCGGTTCCAAGGTTCGCTTTGGGGACAAGACCAGCCCCGCCACGCTCGTCAAACTCATGACCGACGGCATCCTCCTCGCCGAGATCCAGTCCGACCCCAACCTGCACGCCTACGACGCCCTCATCATCGACGAAGCACACGAACGAAGCCTGAACATTGATTTCTTGCTGGGCTATCTCAAGCGGCTGCTGCCCAAGCGGCCCGACCTCAAGATCGTCATCACGTCGGCCACCATCGACCCCCAGCGGTTTGCCGATCATTTTTGCGATGCCTCGGGTCAGCCCGCGACGATTCTCACCGTCGAGGGCCGGATGTACCCCGTCGAGATCCGCCACGAGCCCGCGATCGATGGCCCCGATCGGGCGGATCGGGCCGAAGCCATCGCCGACGCGGTCGAGAATCTGTGGAGCGAGCAGCGGGGCGACGTGCTCGTCTTTGAGCCGGGCGAGCGCGAGATCCGCGAGACCGCCCGCGTCCTCGAACAGCGACTGGGCGACTCTGTCGAGGTTCTTCCTCTTTACGCCCGCCTCGCACATCATCATCAGGATCAGATCTTTAAGCCTCAAGGGAAACGCCGCGTCATCGTTTCGACCAACGTCGCAGAAACCTCACTCACCGTTCCGGGCATCCGCTACGTCATCGACACCGGGCTGGCGCGCATCAACCGCTACTCGCCAAGATCAAAGGTGCAGCGCCTCGAAATCGAACCCATCAGCCGCGCATCTGCTCGCCAGCGCGCCGGGCGGTGCGGCCGAGTCCAGGCGGGCGTCTGCGTTCGGCTCTATGACGAATCCGATCACGACGCGCGCGACGAGTTCACCGATCCCGAGATCCTCCGGTCCTCGCTCGCTGCGGTCATCCTCCAGATGCGTGCGCTCAAGCTCGGCCCCGTCGAGAACTTCCCCTTCATCGACCCGCCCGAGACCCGACGCATCGCCGACGGCTACGAACTGCTCATCCAGCTCGGAGCCCTCGACGACGAGCACCGCATCACGACAGTCGGCCGCACGCTCGCGAGGCTGCCCCTTGATCCCAAGCTCGGCCGCGTGCTGCTCACCGCCTGGGATCACGGCGTGCTCCACGAAGCGACCACCATCGTCAGCTCGCTCGCCGTCGAAGACCCGCGCGACCGACCCTTCGAGCATCGTGAGGCCGCCGACCAGGCGCACGCAGAGTTCAAGAACGACCAATCCGATTTCATGGTGCTGCTCTCGATCTGGCGATGGTTTGAGAGCTCGTCGAAGGAGTTTGGTTCATCGCGTCTCAAGAAGGAATGCGCCAAGCGTTTCCTGTCGTTCCGCAAGCTCCACGAGTGGCGTGCCACGCACCGACAGATCCGCCTCATGCTCGCCGCCAGCGGCTACCGCGCACAAGATTCTAAGCTCAAAGACGATCAGCTCTACGAACCACTCCACCGCTCGCTGCTCAGCGGGCTGCTCGATGGCGTGGGCAAAAAGCTCGACAAGAAAGACCCCAAGAGCCGCCAGTGGGAATACGAAGACCAACGCGGCCAGCGCTTCGCCATCTTCCCGGGTTCCATGCTCGCCAAGCCTAAGCCCAAGTGGGTTGTAGCCACCGAACTCGTGCGCACGACTCGGCTCTATGCGCGATTGTGCGCGCGCGTTGAGCCCGACTGGATCGAACAGGCCGCCGGCCCCAAGCTCAAACGCCAGCACACCAACCCTGCATGGGACGCGGCCAAAGGCCAGGTGCTCGCACGCGAGCGGGTCTCGCTCGGCGCTCTCGAACTGGCGTCCGACCGCAGGGTTCACCTTGGACCCATCGACCCCGAAGCGGCGCACGCGGTGTTCGTCGAGCACGCGGTCGTTGCGGGCGAGCTGCGGATCAATCCTCGCTGGCTGCGCCAGACGCAGCGCACGATCGACCAAGCACTCGACCACGAGCACAAGCTCCGAGCCAAGGGCGCACTCGGTGTTGAGGATGCCGCGATCGAGTGGTGCAAACAGCACGTTCCCACCGAGGTCTATTCACAGAAACGCCTCGAACGCTGGCTCAAACGCACAAGATCAACCGACCTCCCCGCACTCACTCTCGAAGACCTGATCCCGGATCTCATCGCCGCCTCGGACGATGCCTTCCCCGATGAGCACGCCGTGTTCGGTACGCCCCTGCAACTGCGATACACGCACGATCCCGGCACCGTCGATGATGGTGTGAGCGTGGACGTGCTGCTCGCCGATCTGCCCGCACTCGATCCCGAACGCTGCGCGTGGCTCGTGCCCGGACGCCGATGCGAACTCGTCGAGGCGCTGCTCCGCCAATTCCCCAAGTCGCTGCGCCGCCAGCTCAACATCCCCTCGCTTGTGCGCACCGCTGAGCAGATCCCTACCTCTGGCGGGCTGCCTCAAGCGATCGCTCAGCATGTTGCATCGCACACCGCTGTGCGCATCGAGCCGCACCTTATGGACCCGTCGCAATTGAGTGACGAGCTTCGGCTGCTCGTGCGCGTCGTCGATGAACATGGCGAGCTCCTCGACCAAGACCGCGATATCCGGGCGCTCCAAGCCCGCCTGACCAAGAGCGTCGAACTCTCGCAGCGGGATCTTTCCGCCGAGGGCTACCCGGCGCGGGGCTTTACAAACTGGACGTTTGATGATCCGCCCGAGTCGATCACTGTTGAAAATGGCTCATCGAGACGCGAGGTGTACCCCGCGATCGTCGATGCGCAGACCGCTGTGGACATTGAGCTGCGCACCTCGCAAGCGGCTGCGCTGCGCGAATCCCGCGCGGGCGTGCGCAGGCTTGCTGCCCTTGCGTTGCGCCGCGAACTCAAGCTCGACCCGCGCCGCCTTCCCGGCTTCGAGCGTGCCGCGGCTGTGTATGCCATCATGGGCAACGCGGGCCAGCTCCGTGACGAGGTTATGCTCGCGACCGCCGACCGCGCGTTCGCGTTGCACGAGCAGGGCGTCCCCAAGACCAAGGCCCAGTTTGATGCGCGTGCTCCGCACGCATGGGACCACGCCATGCGCACCGCTCAGGAAGTCGTCGAGCACGCCCAACGTCTGCTCACGCTTCGACAGCGGCTGACACTGGCGTTCGCTGAGCGCCGCCCGGCACAATGGGAACCCGCATTTGCGGACATGGCTGCGCAGCTCGACCGTCTCATCGGGCCGAGGTTTTTGACGACCACGCCGCTGCAGTGGTCCCGGCATCTCGAACGCTTCGTAACGAGCATCGATAAACGCATCACCAAACTCCGGGGTGGTGGGCTCGCACGCGACACCGTCTCGATGCAACAGATCCACCTGCTTGAAGCACAGCTTGCAGAAATCGCCCAGCGAGGACGAGCGACCGAGGAGCTCACCCGACTCGGCTGGCTGCTCAACGAGCTGCGGGTCTCGTTGTTTGCTCAGGAGCTGCGCACGAGCGTGCCGGTGTCGGCAAAGCGGATGCAAGACGCGATCGACGCGGCGCGGGCGATGTAGACCAATTTTCTACAACAGCCCCAATGTATAAAACAGCCCTCTCCCTGCCAAGGGGAAGAGGGCCGACAAAGAATCAAGTTGCCTCACAAACTAAGATCTAGTTGCCGCCACCAACCGGAACCGGTGGGCACGAGACGACGTGGCAGTTCCCCGGCGTGGGGTCGCATTCATTAGGAATCCCATCCCCGTCACAGTCTACTTCACAAGCGTCCGGGATGCCGTCGCCGTCGCAGTCCGGATCAAAGATATCATCGACGCCGTTGCCGTCACAGTCGATGAAAATGTCACATGCATCTGGAATCAGATTGCCATCAATATCAAGCGATCCAACATAGCTCAACGGGCACAATGCTTCGTCATAGAAGGCCGCGTGGCTTACGTCGTGCGGGATGCAGTTGAGCACTCCCCAAAGCCTGGGCCCAAAGACGGGGCCAAGCATCGGCGGATCAATCGGGGCATTTGCGACCCTTGCCATGGAAAGAATATCCCACGCGCCCTGCGGGGCATCCGTGATGCACCGGTACACCCCGAGCAGGTCGCACTCGTCATCGAGATAGCCTACAGATACGCGAGTATCAAGAGAGCCTCTCAGGAAATTTGCGATACTGATGCCCGCGTTGACCTGGCCGGCGCTGGCGTCTGTCAAAACAACCACATGCTTCGAGAATGCGTTCGACTTGGACATCAGTTGGCTCGCGGCACTCAAGCCCGTCGCCAGATCCGTTCCGCCATTGGGCCCGGTCGTATTCATGATATTTACGAGAGCAGCCATGAGTCCCGGATCGTTGGCTCTCGTGAACGACAGATCCGTCGTAGCTGCGGTATTGAAAGTGACTACCGCAATCCGGTAGTTGGCGCTGCGTGGGATCGAAGCCCCGACTGCTGCTTGAATCGAGAGCAACATATCATCGTACTCAGTTGAACTGATACTGCCCGACCGATCGAGGACAAACACCACATCCCCCAGTGGGATTGGAACCGGCGGACCTGCCAGAGCAAATGATCCGGCAGGACTGACCTGAGCCACACTACTCATGCAAGCCATGCCCAATGCAACAACTGAAACAAGCCGAGAGAGAGTTCTCATATCGTTCCTCCAATCACGAGTTTGATTTGCGACACAAACAAACCCTAACGATGCTCGGCACTGCACGCAATCCAAATGAATGCTCAAATCTGAAAATATACATGATCGCGTAGCATAAAAACTCAACATTCGACTTTTATCTCCTCGACATATGCACGCTTACGCGATTGACTCTCGCTCATCGTTCGTATCACAAGTCACGCAACCACAGATACATCACATCGTCCACGCCGCACGCCTAATGCCGGTTGTTGCACGCAACTCTTGCCGGATAACCAACTGGCATGCATCACCATGTGCTCAATCTATACCTATGCCCAAATATAAAACCAGGGATTTCCTTCGCCTGCTATCCCACACACTGCTGTGGATCATGTGCGGCATGTAATGGCGAACCATCCCATCTCTCGAGGTCGCCAAGGTCGCTGATCCAGTCGCGGATTCGCTTTACGAGTTTGACTCACTCAACCCCAGCACCCGCGCCCAGTTGCCCCAGGCGAAGCCACGGACTTCGCTGTCAGACCAGCCCCTCGCCTCCAACTCGTCGAGCAGCTTCACAAGATCCGTGGGCGAATCAATCCCCGTCGGCAGCCGGTCCGCACCAAACCCGCCATCAAGATCCGAACCCAGCGCCACCCCAGCACGATGCCCCATCACTCCCGCGATGTGCTCGACGTGGTCGATCGCTTGTGCGATGCTTGGCCGACCGCCCGCACGTTTGGACTGCCCGCCGTGTTCGGGGAGTGCGCACGCTGCATCCACAAACGCGGCATAGAGATTGAGCCCGACGAGCCCGCCCCGACGACCGATCTCAGCGATCGTCTCATCGGTGAGCTGGCGTTGATCGCGCGTCGCATCACCGAACGACGACACACTCCTCGCGTTCGAGTGACTCGCCATCACCAGCTTTGATGTGTGGCTGAGCACCTCGCCGGTTGCCTTGTCCGAGAGATGGCTTAGGTCGTGGAGCACGCCGCGCTCATCGAGCCGATCGAGCAACTCCCTTCCCAACGCGGTCAACCCCGGATTGTCATCGTGCGGATTCATGTTGCCCCCCGCGTACCGCGAGCCGGTGCCCCACGTCAGCCCGACCGCCAAAAGCCCCGGGAACTCATCAAGGTGATCGGGCGTCTCGATCGGATCGGCACCCTCCATCAGCAGCCCGACCGCGAGCGGGGCTTGTCCGAGCGTGCGCTGCCTGGGGTCGATGAGGTGAATCACTCCAGCCTCGTGCCAGGCCTGGTAGAGCTTGAGCTGCCTCAAACCGGCGGCTCGGGCTGCCAGAGCATCGCCCGATGGATACGCGAACGGCCCAGTCTCGGCCTGGGGATCAGCCGGATCGGGCACCGCTTGGGTGAAAATCGTCCCCAGACACGCCCGAATAGGGCTTGCTGCCAGCGAAGCAAGCGTCACCGAAGCCGGATGGAGCCGACCCCGGCAATCATCAAGCTCCGCGTGCATGTCGCGGCCGATTTCGGTCAAATATGCCAGATCGAGATGACCGTCAAAGATTGGGTTAGGTGGAATCACGCCCCTAGGCTACCCAATAACCCGGCAGACGCCGCAGAGGCAGTCGTGGAAAGGACCGAAAGAAGATGAAGATTCGACGAGGACAAGCGGGCTCGCGCCCGGGCAACTTCTGGATCGGGTGTTTGGTGGTCGTGGTGCTTGCGATCATCGCCCTGGTCATCGGCGGGTGGTACGCCATGGCCAACTGGCGGGGCTGGGCAAGCGACGGCGCTCGCTCGATCTTCAACGATGCCATTGCGCAAGTAGACCTGCCCGATGACCAAAAAATCGCCCTCGAGGCCGAGGTCAGCGGGTTGATCGATTCCTTTGAAGCGGGTGATCTCTCGCTCGCAGAACTCGGCCAGATTACGGCTGAGTTCTCAGAGAGTCCGCTGCTGCCCGCCGCGATCGTCATGGGATTCAATGAGTCTTATTACGCCGACAACGAGGAGCTCACGGACGAACAAAAAACCGAATCCCGCAAGCAGATCAGCCGATTCGTCAACGGCATCACCAGCGAAGAAATCGCTCAAACGAAAATCGACGACACCTTCGAGCCGATCTCCAGCCCGACGGGCGAAGTCGATATCAATGCGCAGACGTTCCGCGTCCGCCTCAAGTTGCCCGAGAATACCACGCCAGATGAGCTGATGGCGGTCATCGACAACATGAGAGATCAGGCCGACGAAGCGGACATTGAGGACAAAGAGTTCGTCGTCGATATTGCTGCCGAGTTCACCAAGGTCGTCGATGCTGCATTGGACAGAACTCCCGCATTACCCGAGGCTCCCCACCAACCAGAGGAAGCCGATGGCGACGAAGACGACGAAGGCGACGACTGAGCCTCTCGCTTTGGCAAACGAACCGTTTCACACAAGCCCCGGCCGCGACCGGGGCTTTTTTGTGCGCACACTTCGACATGGAACGCACCCTTGGACGAGTTGCACCCTTCGTCGAGCCGTGGGCAAGTGGTCGAGCCGTGGGCGGAAGCCCACGGTTGAGATTATTATCAATCGACCGCAATCGTTGCCGGTGCGCCCTCGACAATAATCTCGGCTGTGGTCTTCTCGAGGACTTCATCAACGCTCACACCCGGCGCAAGCTCGCGGAGCACAAACCGCTCGCGCTTCGGATCCATCTCGAGTACCGCAAGATCCGAGACGATCAGGTCCACGCATGTGAGCCCCGTCAGGGGCAGCGAGCACTCGGGCAGGATCTTGGGCTGACCCTTGCGGTTGCAGTGCTCCATCGTTACCACGACCCGGGCGACACCCGCGACAAGATCCATCGCCCCGCCCATGCCCTTGACCATCTTGCCAGGGATCATCCAGTTGGCGATGTCCCCGTTCTGGCTGATCTCCATCGCGCCGAGAATGGACAGATTGACATGCCCGCCACGGATCATCGCAAAGCTGTCTGCGGATGAGAAGAAGCTCGCTCCCGATCGCGCGGTGACCGTCTGCTTGCCCGCGTTGATGAGGTCGGCATCGAGCTCGGCCTCGGTCGGGAAGCGGTCCATGCCCAAGAGCCCGTTCTCGGATTGGAGCCACACGTCCATGCCGTCTGGGATGTAGTTGGCCACGAGGGTCGGGATCCCGATGCCCAGGTTGACGATGAACCCGTCATGAAGCTCGGTGGCGGCACGCTTGGCAATCTGTTCGCGGTTCAATGGCATGCGACCATCCTATTCGATGCAAGTCACTTGCGTTCGTCCCGCTTGTGTTCACGCAGCTTGCGATGGAGTTTCTTGATGAGCCCGATCTTGAGCATCACCGAGCCGATCACCGCCAGTGGGAAGCCGCTGGCACCGATCAGCACCGCTCGGAACATCGCGTCGGCCGACTCGTGCTCGCTTTGAACGGGCTCGCTAAGCGGATCCGTCAGGGCGTGCGAATAGACGCCCGCGAACTCGAGCAGCGCCATGGCTGCGCCCGCGAGCATCACCACCAGCCCAAGCAACAAAAACAACAGCCCAATCCAGTTCTTCATCCCCCAAGCATACCAACCCCCACCGTCCCAGCCAGACCCCGCTCTCTCATCGCGTGGGCTTGCCCCGATTGACCGTCAGCGTCACTTTGGTCGTCGCCTTAGGCTTGGGCAGGAGCGAACGAATCACCCTCCACCCCACCCATAAGGCAACCAGCGTCACCACCCAGAACTGCCAATCGTCGATCGGGAACATCACGCCCCCCCCATCACGCCGCTCCCATGGATCGAGCGATCCAGTACGCCAGCGCCGCGAGGCTGTAGGCGAGCAACGTCATCCACCCGAGTTGGAGCCACGCCCACTTCCAGCCGCCCGCCTCGCGTGCGGTGACTACCAGCGTCGGCAGGCACTGCATCGCCAGAACGTAGTACACCAGCAGCGACCAACTTGTGGCGACGCCGAACACCGGCGTCCCGTCGTCTCGCGTGGCACGCGCGAGCCCGTCACGGATGCTCGTCGATCCGTCGTCCTCATCACGGCCAAGCACCTGAACCGCCATCGTCGAGACAAACACCTCACGAGCAGCGAAACTCGCGAGCACTCCGATCACGAGCTGGCGGTCGTACCCGAGCGGCTCGAACACGGGCTGCACCGCCGACCCAAGCCTGCCGAGCGCTGTATGCCGCGCCGAGTATCGACCCTCGATCGCGTCCGCTTGTGCGCGCAGCTCGGAGGGATTGACACTCGATACATTCTCCGTCTCAGCAAGTATCGCAGCTGCCCGCAACTCGATCGCTTCGGGCGGAGGCTCACTCTGCGGATAACTCCCGAGCCACCACAGCACGATCGAAATCCCCAGAATCACCACGCCCGCCTTGCGCAAGAACACCCACGAACGATCGCGAGTGGTCAGCAGCGCCAAGCGAAGATCGGGCAAGCGGTATGTCGGGAGTTCCATCGCCATCGGTAGGCTCGGGCCACGCGCAAGCGTCCGGCGGAACAACGCGGCTGTCAGCAACCCCGCGAGCACGCCAAAGACGTAGCACCCCGTAAACGCCATCGCCTGCAATCCCGGTCGACCCGGAAAGAGCAGCGTTGTGAGCAGCACATACACCGGGATGCGTGCGGTGCAGCTCATAAAGGGCACCGCCATGATCGTCGCCAAGCGGTCCCGGCGATCGGGCACAGCGCGTGCTGCCATGATCCCGGGCAGTGCGCACGCATGGCCACTCAATAACGGTACAAAGGCGTGCCCGCTGAGCCCGAAGGGTCGCAGCAACCGATCAATCACGAACGCTGCGCGCGCCAGATACCCCGTGCCCTCAAGCAAGCTCAACAAGAAAAACAACAACGCGATCTGCGGCAAAAAAATCACCGTCGCACCCACGCCCACGATCACCCCATCAACCAGCAACGACTGGATCGGTCCCTCGGGCAACACGCGGGCCACGCTCGACCCCGCCCAGCCGAACAGCGCGTCGATCCAATCCATCGGGTAGTTCGCCAGCCGAAAGATCACCCAGAACAACCCGGTCATGATCGCCGCAAACAACCCCACTCCTATAAGCGGGTGCGTGAACGCGGCATCGAGCCGATCCGAGAGCCGATTGCTCACGGGTGACGACGCCGAAGCAACCGCTGCATACGTCTGGTCGGTCCAGTGCTCGATGTCCCCGCGCTCGGTCATCGTCGTGAACACCGGGTGTGCGCGCGCCGGTTGACGCAACGCCGACGCCAGCTCATCAACGCCCTCCCCCGTGCGCGCACTGATGAGCACCACCGGACATCCCAATCGTTCGCCGAGTCGGTGCGCATCGACGTGCAACCCGCTCCGCTGCGCGAGGTCGATCTGATTGACCGCAACGACCATGGGCCGCCCCATCGACGCCGCTTCGACCGCGATCGCCAGCGTGCGCATCAGATTGGTTGCATCGACCACCACCAACAGCGCATCGGGTACCGCGGGGGTCGAACCCACCGGTGCGACTTCGCCCGCGAGGGTCGCGCGGCAGATCTCGGCCTCGGGCACGTTGAGCGTAAGGCTATAGATCCCCGGCAGGTCTACCAGCGCCGGGGCTGCTGCGCGGGCGTCACCGCTCGCTGCCGATGCTCCGCCGATCAATCGGCCAAGGTGCGCTTCCTGGGTCGTGCCCGGGAAGTTAGCCGTCTTGTGTCGAACGCCCGCAAGGCGGTTGAACAGCGTCGTCTTGCCGACGTTGGGATTGCCCAGCACCGCAATCAGGCTCGGCACCTTGGCGACCGATTGGGCGATCTCTGCCCCGCTCGCAGCGGCGTTCGTGGACTCAGGCTTGGGTTCGATCACACTCATCGGTCTGGGAACTCTATGAACAGCTTCAAGCGGGGTTTCGCTGCACAACGACCCGCTCGGCGAGAGCCTTCGAGAGACCGATCCGGCAGCCGCCGCCCAAATGGTCGCACAGCTCGACGATGCAGGTGTGGCCCAACCGGCACATCCGCACCGGTGCCTGGGGTTTGAGCCCGAGCGCCCGGAGCATGGCTGCATCGTCCGGCGGCAGGTCCGTGCCCGCGATCCTCGCACGTTCGCCCTTGCGGAGCTGTTGGAGGCTGATCCGGTCTGATTTTTGGTCAACAGCGTGCTGCACAGCAGGAATCTCCACAAACGGTGGGAACGCCCGATTGTATCCCAGTTGAGACTCGTTCTCAAGCTCGGAGATCCAGACGGGGATCGGCGAGTTCTTCTTCTTGTTCGATCATCGGTACAGCGTGATCGCGACGCTGCGTTCAGATGCTGCCCTTCACAGCCGCGTAACGTACGACGCCTACGGGACGGCCTCGTACCGCGCCGACGGCGATTTGAACCGCGACGGCGTGGACTGGGATTCGGACGATGTGTTCGAGGTATGGCTCGCAACGCAAGGCTCGATCGGCTCATCTGCATACCTCGCGGACACGGACATCAACCGCGACGGCGAGGCGGATGTTGCCGATCTGACCGTGTTCACCAACTCATCGGGTGATCCCTCGGCGTTGCCGGGTCGGGTCACCGTGCCGACGGACAACGGCGGCCCGGACTGCAACGTGGGTTTGCGTCGGGCTACTTCCAGATGCCCGAGATCGCTGCGGACAGCGTGCGGTACCGAGTGTGCGATCCGGCCGCTTGGATGCGTCCGAGCATGTCGATCCCGAGTTGGTGCAGAGCCTCAAACCTCAGTGAGCGTTCGGCGTTCGATCCGCTTCTCGCTGACGGTCTGGACCACTCGATCGACGAACGAGCCGGGCGTGTGGATCGAGTCGGGTTCGAGATCACCTAGGCCAACCGCCTGATCGACCTCGGCGATCACGAACCGTGCTGCGGTCGCCATCATCGGATTGAAGTTGCGCGCGGTCATCCGGTAGAGCAAGTTCCCGAACGGGTCGGCCTTGTACGCCTTGACCAAAGCAAGATCCGCGAAGAGCCCCGTCTCCATGACGTATTCACGCTGGCGGCCTTGGGCCAATGCGTGCGTGGCCGGGTCGCGGTTCCAGCCCTTGGTGTCGTCACGCGGACGAAAGAACTCCTTGGTGGGTTTGCCCTCGGCAACAGCGGTGCCCGCTCCGGTCGCAGTATAGAACGCAGGGATGCCCGCGCCGCCCGCGCGGATGCGCTCAGCGAGCGTGCCCTGTGGGTTGAACTCAACTTCGAGCTCTTTGTTGATGAACTGCCGCTCGAAGGTTTCGTTCTCGCCGACGTACGACGAGATCATCTTCTTGATCTGTCGCGTCTGGAGCAGCAAGCCCAGCCCCCAATCATCGACGCCCGCGTTGTTTGAGATGCAGGTGATGTCTTTGACGCCCGTATCACGCAGCGCGATGATGAGGTGTTCGGGGATGCCGCAAAGCCCGAACCCGCCGACCATAACGGACATGCCATCGTGGATGATGCCGCGATCTTTGAGGTCGGCGAAGGCATCGGTCGTGGTGGCAGCGATCTTGGAATCGGGCATGGCGTGGCTCACTACGAAAGAATGATTCAATAGAACGAAACTCTGTGCCTATTTGGACGGCGTCTCGAACAGCGCCTGCTGATCCTTGACGTTGGTCGGCCTGCTTTCGAGGTCTTCGAGCTCGGCGCGAAGCTCATCAATCGACGCGATCCGAAGATGCTCGGCTGCAAACCGGATATACGCGATCTTGTTGAGATCACGGAGCCTCGCGAGCACCCGTTGGCCGATGAGAGTGCTGAGGACTTCTTTATCGAACTCGCGGCCCAGCTCATCGTCGAGCTCATCGACGAGTGCTCGCTTGAGCTGTTCGGGGATGGGCAGCTTGCCACAGGCGGCGGTGATCGAACCCAGGACTTTCTGGGGGTTGAATGGGTCTCGCCTCCCGTCACGCTTGACGACGATGAGCCGATTGGCCTTCTCGACCCGCTCGTAGGTGGTAAACCGCTTGGAGCAGCCCTGACACTCGCGGCGTCTGCGGATGACCTTGCCCCGCTCGCTGGCGCGGCTGTCGATCACTTTGTCGTCGTCCGTGTTGCAATAAGGGCAGATCATAAAACAGCTATCCTCCGCGAGTCCGGCCTGACGGGAAAGGGTCGAGGCGGAACCACACGGAGGATAGTGTCGCGGATGCGGGAGCGGGCGTCAAAGAGCAGAGATCAGTGCCGTTCGCTGGCGATTCTCTGTTCTACCTGTTCAAGCTCCGCCTGGAAGTTGCTGAACCTGCCCCTGTACATCTTGCTGTTGAGCTCCTCGACTTCAAGCCGGACCTTGAGCTCGACAAGCTCGTAGCGGAGCTGGTCACGGTTCTGGGCCTCATGAGCATCGCGGTACCGCCCTTCGAGTTCCTCCGCGAGATAGCGTGCTTCCCAGACCCGTTTGCTCGCAACTTCAAGCTTACCCCTGAAGAACTCGGACTGCGTGGCCATGCTGTCCCGGCGTTGCTTGAGCTTCTCGATGGTGCGAAGCCGCAGTGCGTTTTGTTCTTCTTCCGATCCGAAAATCTTCGCCTTGCGTTCTTCTTCTTTGCTGCGAAGGAGACGTTCACGCTCCCGCATCTGTTCTTGCATTGCATTCTTAAGGCGTTCGATGTACGCCTCGACCTGCACCTGAATGCGTTGAGGTGCGCGGACGCTCAGATGCGAGCCGGTGATCGCGATCGCTCCGAGCCCGTCGTCTTCGTCCCAGATATTCGGTGCGATGATCGCCATGATGCTCTTGCGCAGATTCTGGCCTTCGATGGTGTATTCCATGACCATCTCGGTGGGCACCAGAACAGACACGTCGTATTCGAGCATCACGATCTCGTGCGAATCGAAGAACTGGATCGTGGCGAACTCCATGAGTCCATCGGCAAACCGCACATCAATCCGGTCGGCATCTTCGTTCGAGAGCGCCGAGTTGATGAACTGCAACGCCTTGGCCATCGAGAGTCCACCAGCGGGGATCGCGGGCAGCTCGGTGTCTTCACTCGCGGCACCCACGTTCTCAAGCGACGCCCAGTGAACGAACAACTTGGCATCGTTCTGCTCGGCGATCTCACGGAAAGCGTCCCCGATGGTCCCGGGCTCAAGATCTCGAACAAGCCCAAACGGTGCGGGCGATTGGCTCTCAAGATCCTGCACCGACAGGCTCGAAACCGCTGGCGACGGCGCTGTGACGGTGGGTGCAGGGGCAAGATTCAATGCGCCAACGGTCAGGCCCATTCCGGCAGCGGCGAACAAGATGGATTGCATGATCGTTTTCCTTCGAGTGTGTGATGTGCGTGTGGAGGCTTCTTGAAAGAGCTGGGCAAGCTCTGCGGTTTCGCCCAGCTCTTTGACAGCTTGTTGAATCGCTTCTGGCTCGGGCATGCCGAGAATCATCAGATCCTCAACACGCATCCGAAGATGGTCTTCGAGTTCGTCGCGGATGCGCAAACGCTGCTTGGACGATACCGCGAGCAGGCTCGTGAACACGTCGAGCCAATGCGTGATCGGATCGCGCGATGACGGCGTTACATGCTCGCGCGGCGTGCGCACGTCTTTCGTATCGGCGTCGGTCATGTGCGCACCTCCAGTGCCTCTGCGCCGGGGATGAACGAGTTGATGAGATCAATAAATCGGCGGTGTGACTCGATGCGCGATTCGAGACGGCGTTGTCCCTTCGATGACAAGCGGTACCACTTGCGTTTGCGCCCCTTGGCCGACGGATCAGACCCGGGTGACTTGATCTCCTCCCAATCGGTTTCCACCAACCCCTGACGTTCGAGTTTGGTCAGCAGCGGGTAGAGCTGGCTCGGTCCGATCTTGAACGCATCGTCCGAGCGAGCCGCGACGATCTTCGAGATCGCGTAGCCGTAACTCGGGCCGTCGCTCAGGATCGAGAGCACGACGAGCTCGGTGTGCTCGGGAGTCAGGTTGGGGGTAGAAGGAGGGGCTGGGTTGGGCTGGGTCATGGTATGTTCTCCGTCTTGATATACCGTTCATCAATGTATCGGTTTCAGATATATACGATTTTGAGCATTTCTTCGGTTTTTTTGGGCCGTAGACTCTTTGTACGTTCATCTCGGTTCGGGATGAGGTCGTCTCAGGGCACTTCGTCACGAGGCGTGTTTGTGTTATAAACGGGGTTCTGGCCCCGACTTACAGCCCGCTGCCGGGCTTGATAGAGAAGGGTCTGGAACCATGCCGCGGATCACGCTTCCGGATGGATCGGTCAAGGAATTCGACGCCCCCACCTCGCCTCTGGCCGTCGCAGAGACCATCGGTGCCCGCTTGGCCAAGGCGGCGGTGGGCGCACGGGTCGATGGCGAGCTCGCCGACCTCGCCACCATCCTCGACCAAGACTGCACCCTGGCCCTCATTACCGAGAAGAACCGCGAGGGCGAGATCGATCCCGACGCGCTGATGATGCTCAGGCACTCGGCGGCCCACGTCATGGCCGAGGCCATCGAACGCATCGTGCCCGGCGCTCAACTTGTCTACGGCCCGCCGCTCGACACAGGCTTCTACTACGACATCGAGTTCCCCGAAGACCGCCACCTCAAAGAAGGCGACTTCGAGGCGATCGAGGCCGAGATGGCCAAGATCATCGCTGAGGACCGCCCGTTCACCCGCTACGAACTCGAGTACGGCGATGGCATCGACAAGCTCAACAAAGAAGGCAGCAAATATAAGATCGACAACGCGCACCGTGCGCACGAAGCGGGCTCACTCAGCCTGTCGTTTTATGCGACGGGCGAGCGGGGAAAGCATTGGGAGGATCTCTGTCGCGGACCTCATGTGCCGAGCACCGGACGCATCGGCGCGTTCAAGATCATGAGCCTTGCAAGCAGCTACTGGCACGGCGACGAGAACTCCGACCGGCTCACCCGTGTCTACGGCACAGCCTTCTTCACCAAGAAACAACTCAACAAACACCTCGAACGCATCGAAGAAGCCAAGAAACGTGACCACCGCGTGCTCGGTCGTCAGCTCAACTTGTTTCATATTGATGAAGACGTCGGGCAGGGCTTGGTGCTGTGGACTCCGCGGGGCAGTGTCATCCGTCGCGAGCTACAGAACTGGATCGGCGGCGAGCTGCGCAAGATGGGTTACACCGATGTCTATACGCCGCACATCGGCAAGTTAGATCTATACCGCACCAGCGGGCACTTCCCGTATTACTCCGAGAGCCAGTTCACGCCGATCATGGAGAAGGAGTTTCTCCAGCGAATGTCGGATGAACATTGCAGCTGCGCCGAACTCGGCAACATGTTGCAAACCGGGCAAGTCGAGGGCTACCTCCTCAAGCCCATGAACTGCCCCCACCACATCAAGATCTACGCGAGCCAACGCCACAGCTACCGCGACTTGCCGATCCGCCTCAGCGAGTTCGGCACCGTGTACCGCTGGGAGCAGTCGGGCGAGCTCAACGGCCTCACACGGGTTCGTTCGTTCACCGTGGACGATGCGCACCTGTTCTGCCGCGACGATCAGGTCGAGGCCGAGATCGAAGGATGCCTCAAGCTCGTCAAGATGGCGTTCGACACGCTGGGTCTCACCGACTTTCGAGTCCGTGTGGGCCTGCGCGATCCTGATTCGGGCAAGTATGTTGGTTCGCCCGAGGTCTGGGATAAAGCCGAGGCGGCGTGCCGACACGCTGCGAAATCACTCGGAACCAAAGTCACCGAAGAACAGGGCGAGGCCGCGTTCTACGGCCCGAAGATCGACTTCATTGTCAAGGACGTGATCGGCCGCGAATGGCAGCTCGGAACGGTGCAGGTCGATTACAACCTGCCCGAACGATTCGAGCTCGAATACATCGGCGAGGACAACCGCCCGCACCGCCCGGTGATGATCCACCGCGCACCCTTCGGCTCAATGGAACGCTTCATCGGCGTGCTGATCGAACACTTCGCGGGCGCGTTCCCGCTCTGGCTCAACCCCGAACAGGTCCGCGTGCTGCCGATTAGCGAGAAAACCCACGACTACGCGCGCAAGATCAACGCGATGCTCCACGATCGCGGCGTGCGCACAAGCGTGGACGACTCGAACGAACGAATCCAGGTCAAGGTCAAACGCGGCTCGCAATGGAAGGTGCCCTACCTCGCGGTCGTCGGCCCGCGCGACGAACAAGGCTCCAACGTCAGCGTCCGCGCCTTCGGCACCGAGAAGGATCTCGGCGCGATGAACGCCGAGGCGTTTGTTGATGCGATCTGCGAAGAGATCGCGACCAAAGGCAAGCAGAACGTCCGCGAGATGATGGCAGCAGAGCCGATTCAGAAATAGCACCATCTTCGCTCGCCATTGCGGGTATCTTGTAAGCATGTCTGATGCGATGGCTCATCTCTTGGGCGTGCTGGCCACGCTCGCAGGAACCTTGGTTGTTTGCATCGGTCTAACGGCGATGCTGCGTGGGCTCCTCACGCTCCGCAAGCGGCGGGCAGTTGTGGGACCCGACACTCGCACCGCACTCTTCCGACTCATCGCCACATCGTCGATCGGCCTGCGGGGAGTGCTGATCGGGATCTTGCTGGTTCTTGTGGGCTTCTATGCTTTGTTCCATTCTGGATTTTGGTTCTACCAAGAATTGCGTTTGGAGTCTGGCATCATTGATGCCATCGCCTACGGACCTTACAGCCGCGCTCTCGGCTGGTTTGACTGGATGGGCGTCGGGGTGCTCGTCTACGCGATCATCCTGTTCGCGCTGAGTATCTCAAAGAGAGTGTGGCCTCGCCCGCATCGCTGCCGAAAGTGCAAGTACGACATGAGCGAGACCCCCGGCGTGATCTGCCCCGAGTGCGGGCATGATCGCACAGCCGTCTACCGCCCGCGAAAGCGCATCGCGGCAGCCTTGGCCATCGCGTTCGTCTGGCCAATCGGCCTAGGCATCGAATGGGGATTCAATCAATACAACGCCAACGGCGCCTACGGCCTCGTTCCCAACTGGGCTCTCGTCATGGGCATCGACGTGCTGCCCGAAGACATGATCTATGGCACGAAGGGCATGACCAGTTGGGGTGAATACACCGACGGCTCACTCGCTGACCGTCTCGCATATTCGTTTGATGATGATCCATTGAAACGAAGTGTCTGGCGTGCGATCCGCGACGACATCGCCAACCCGAACACGCCAGATGCTCAACTTGCGAAGCTGATCGCCCTCGCCGGAAACACAGCTGATGAGGCGGGGCATTTTTCCGATCAAGATTCTACCGAGACAATACTCGCATCGCATGTCATCGGCCGAATGTTTATCGAGTATGCCAAAGGCAACAATCCCTCCGCTGAATCTGTGATAATAAATACTCAATACTATGAAACCCTCGCCAACATCTCGGATGACAGCCTAGAAGCCGACGATATCCCTGTGCTGTTCACCCAAATCGGCAGGAGTGACTTCGTTGGTTGGAGCGCACAGTCTATCCTTGCAGTGACGTCATCCCATCGATCCCAAGTCATCGCTTGGGTCGAGGACGAGCTCTGGAACACCCCTTCAGTAAGGACAAATCCAAGAGATCAAAATCTTGCAAAGCGATTGGCGAGAGCTGATGCCGCGTTCCGAGAGCGTGTGATTGATATGGCTCTTCACGGCACCAAGGATCAGCGAATCCAGGCGTTTCTTCTGTTTTCATGGGTGATGTACACCGAAGAGGATCTTACTGAAATCGAAGTTCATCGTTTCGCTCGTGCTGTTCTTGCTGCTCTCGATGAGAGTGATCCTGAGTTATTTGCAGCAGGCGTGATGGCGATGGATGTCTGCCCCACTATCCTTGCTGAAACAAAGAACAATGCCTTGCGTGAACTCTTTACCATGCTGCGAGAGAACCGCTATCAAGGCCCCGTGAAATCGAGCAGTCCACTTGACCTTTCGATGTGGCTGTACAATAACTACCTGACATTTGAGGCGCCAACCGAGCTGCGAATCTTCGCGGCAGAATCATTGTTGCTGTGGACCGCCCACGACCAGCTCAAGGTGCCCGAGCTCATCCATAGTTTGCTCGATGACCTAAGCTATGCAGACGACGACCCGGCGCTCTTAGCCGTATGCGAGATCAAGGATGACGCGCGCTGGGGCGATGTCGATCTAGAACCCATGACCTGGCTGCCCGCAGCGATCGAAGCGGCCAAGAAAGAGTTTGCGGACCTCCAGCCCGCACAACCGGGTCCATGATCGAGTTATCGTTCCTCTCAATAACCTAATATGCCGATCCGCAAACGAAAATTGTATATTTTCATGCACTTTCTCTTGTTGTCTATCCCGCAAGGGCTTATGGTCATTGCGGAGTGAAACCCGGCCTTGCGTTTTGGCCCGGGCCAGTTGTTAGAAGAAGAGAAAGACACGTCATGTTTGCCAAATTAGTTTCCATGCCGCTCTGCGCGGCCGGGGTGCTGTGTGCGCTCGCAGCCACCGCCAACGCTACGCCCGTCATCAGCACCTTCAGCCTGGACAATCACCCCGACGGCAACGCTGCACCGCCCGCCTACGGCCTGCGGATGGACGGCATGATGGGTGCCATCACCGTCTTCTCGTTCATCGACGTACAACTCACCGTGACCGATAACACCATGAATGGAGGCGACATCTCCATGAGCATTAGCGGTCTCGTCGAAGGCGGAGAAGTCGTCGGCGGAGTATTTGCTGACCCCGAGCTGTACAACCTTAACTTCAACTACATCTCTAACGTCGAAGAGTTCAACGGCGGCTGGCGCGTCCTAGGAGTCAATAACGCGCTCAACACCGGGTCCATCACCCCCATCAATGGCGACGCCGAGGACGTGTTCCCCGTCGTCGATAACGACAACAATGCATTCATCTTCGCCCCCGATGGCCACCGCCTCGATAACGACAACACGAGTTGGGTCGGCCAAGGCTGGTTGACCACCAACCAGAACGGTCAAGATTCGCCCGGCACCCAGGATTGGTTGTTCACGGGAACTCTCATCCCCGCACCCGGCAGCGCCGCGCTGCTCGCGCTGGGCGGGATCGCAGCCGCCCGCCGGCGTCAACGCTAAAGCGAACACGGCGACAGATCCTCTTCTACTCCTCACCGCCTGCGCTCGATGCGTGGGCGGTGTTTTTGTGCGCACAGAAAAAGAACGCGCATCACCTTCCTGAAAGCACATAGCGAAGAAAGCCAATACATCATGGCCCATCGGCTACGCTGTGTACACCGCGGCGGGCGTTGTCCCGGGTCGCAGAGAGGGCACAATGGCACAGGTCTACACCGTTCACGGAGTCGATACCCAGTCGGGTCAGCGAGTCACCAAACGCTTCGAGGCCGCGAGTGGCGCCGAAGCCAAGGCCATGGCCCAGGCGATCGGGATCGAACCCAACGCGGTCGAACTCGAAAGCAGCCACACCGAGAACGATCCTTTCAGCGGCAGTTCCACAGGTCGAACCGGAGCCGCCGGCCCCATCGGACCCGAGGGCGAGGTCTGGAGCCGATCACCCAGCCAATGGGTCAACTTCTGGTGGTTCGTCTCGTGCCTGCTTGTGCTGCCCATCCCGTTCGCGATCTGGAAGTGGCTCGACGTCCGCTGCACTCGCTACACGCTGACCACCCAACGCCTGCAACTCGAAACCGGCGTCTTCAGTAAACACCTCGAAGAAATCGAGCTCTACCGCATCAAGGACAGCGAACTCCACCGCCCCTTCATCCAACGTCTTGTCGGGCTGGGCACGGTACGAGTGCTCTCGAGTGATGCAACCATGCCCGAGATGTTCGTCCACAGCGTGCCCAAGGCTGACGGCGTGCGCGAACTCATCCGCGAACACGTCGAAAAAGTCCGCAAGGCACGGGGCGTCCGCGAACTCGACGTCAACTGATTCGGTCATGTGTGATTCGTGACGACCTCTCAGAACGAGCCGCGACCGTCAGGGAGCGGTTTTTCTATGGACATGCTTAGGTGTAGTGCAGCACCGCGTGGATATCCGCGAGGGCTGCGAGCTTGTCGCGACCCTTGAGATAATCGAGCTCAATGAGCACCGTGATCCCGATCAGGCTTGCGCCGCACCGGGCCACGAGCTTGCCACAGGCATCGAGGGTTCCACCCGTTGCGAGCAGGTCATCCACCAACAGCACGCGGGCGTCGGGCTTAAAGGCGTCGGTCTGGATCTCGACGGTGTCGCTGCCATATTCGAGGTCATAGCTCTGAGAGTGGACCTCGCGGGCCAGCTTACCCGGCTTGCGGATCGGGACAAACCCCGCCGACAACGCCTGAGCGATCGCGGTCCCGAAGATAAACCCGCGTGACTCGGCCCCGACGACATATTGCACGCCCATGCCCCGGTATGGATTGGCCATCAGCTCGACGGCGAGCGCCAGAGCCGAGGGATCCCCGAGCAACGGCATAAAGTCCTTGTACGCAACCCCGGACTCGGGAAAGTCAGGGACATCCAGGATCAATCGTCGCAACGCATCGGGCATCGTTTGCTCTCCCGCAGCACCTCGGCTGCATTTCAACCAATTCAGTGTATCGGCTTGATCTCACACCACACTCACGACCAAGGAACCTCCCATGGATCGCACCCTCTACGACTGGCTCTTTGGCTACTACGGCGTCGACTGGCTCGCCATGATCTGCACCGCCATCTCCGCCTGGAAACTCGGCAACAAACACAACTCCGGCTGGATCTGGGGCATCGCTGCCAATCTGAGCTGGATCGCCTTCAACCTCATGGCCATCAGTGCCGCGGGCGTCGTTGCCAACATTGTCTTCGGCGCCCTCAACGCCCGAGGACTCCTCCGCTGGATACACGAAGCACGCGCACTACACAGCGAAACCTAAACCAAATGCAAGAATCAATCACGGCGTCTCGGCGAGCAACACGCTGGGCTTGGGACACTCGGGGTGACACTTGATCGCCCCCGCAGCAATCGACGCAGCCTCCTTCGGATCGTCGGTCAACTTCACCAGATCCAGATCGCTCGGACTGATCGTGCCCTCGCCAAGAAACTGCTCACGGATCACGTCGAACAACGGCGTCCAGAAATCTACGCCCATCAGCACGATCGGAAACTGACTGATCTTCGCGGTCTGAATCAGCGTGAGCGTCTCGAACACCTCGTCGAGCGTCCCGAACCCGCCCGGGCACACGACGAATGCCGCCGAGTATTTCACGAGCATCACCTTGCGCACAAAGAAGTACCGGAACTCGACGAACTTATCGAGGTACGGGTTGTGCTCTTGTTCGTGGGGCAACAGGATGTTGCATCCAATTGATCGCCCGCCGCCTTCTTTAGCCCCACGATTGGCCGCCTCCATCACCCCGGGGCCACCCCCGGTCATCACCGTGAGCCCCGCCTTGGCAAGCTCGCAGCCCGTCTCGCGGGCGAGCTGGTAATACCGATGATCCTCCTCGAATCGGGCCGACCCGAACACCGTCACGCAGGGGCCGACGAAGTGCAGCGCCCGGAATCCTCGGATAAATTCCATGGAAATCCGGGCCACCCGTGCGAGTTCTTCGAGCCGGGCGCGGGGCCCTTCGAGCATGTGCGCATCGTGTTCCCACTGATGGCTCGAATGCTGGCTCTGGCCTGTGGGGCTTTCATGGTGTTGGGTCATGGTCGGGTATCCGTTGGACTCGTATGCACTGAACTCTTCGCCACGGGCGAGCAGTCATCCATGCCAACCGCCTGAATCCATCAGCAGTTGCGCACATCGTTCTGTGCCATCATTCGGCCCCCATCGCTCCCGGGCACGCAGACGCCGCATAAACGTGATGAATAAAAAACTAGTAAAAGCATGGCCCGATAGCACCCTGTTCAACGCACCCTCTGCTATCAACCCCTCGGCTCCGCTGTCCGGCCACTCGTGAACCCCGCAGCCGCGCTGGCAAACTTTCCACAAAAACATGGCCCCGTGCGCACACGCTCTGCGCACTCTGCTCTAGACGCGTCCGATCCCGATGGTGATCGCACCGCTCGGCTCCGCTTGAACCCTTGCCTGACCTCCGGTCCTGCCAAGATTCTGAGGCGCGAAACGAGCAATGGGCGAACAGGGGTGGGAAGAGGACGATCACTTCAAGAACTTTCTAGAAAGGTCGGTCCGATATGCAGCAACCAAACGGAACCCACGCAACCATTCCCGTCCGAGCCCGGGCTATCGGCATCAGCGCCAGCCGAATCGAGCACCCCACCATGGACGAGCACATCCCACCAGTTCCCCCGAGCACCGATCCAACAGACGACTCGGTGCTCTGGACCGCGCTCATGCGTGACAGCTCATGCCGGGTCGCAGTCATCGACCAGACCGGGGCCATCGAGTGCGCCAACCAAGCGTGCATCGAGCTCAGACTCGACCAAGATCAACCCACGCCCAAGAACCTCACCGACCTCTACCAGACGCCCCTCGCTGAAGAACGCCTGCGGATCCTTCGCAGAACGCTCAGCACCGCTGCGGGCATCACCCTCATCGGGCTCGTTCGGGGCCGACTCGTTCACGACTGCTTCCGCCCTTTGAGCGCCCGAGGCGAGGGCATCGGCCGCGTGCTCATGGTCTCTTCCAACGCCCCGGCCTCCGAATCTACCCAGAGCGTTCAAGGCGACGGCAACGAAATCATCCGCGCCGTCCACGACGACCTCGGACAGCTCGAAGCCCTCACCAAGCGTGAACTCGAAGTGCTCACACACATCGGGATGGGCCTCTCGACCGCGAATATCGCCAAAGCGCTCCACCGCAGCGTCAAGACCGTTGAATGGCACCGCGTCGCCTTGGGCAACAAGCTCACGGCCACAAACCGGGTTGAGCTGGCCCGAATCGCCATCCGTGCCGGGCTGTGCCCGCTGAGTGACTAAGACTCCTCCAGCGGATCTGGGCGGCTCAAACCAGTCCCGGCATTATCAGACCAGCTAAACAGTTGAGCTTTGGCTCAAATGATATGTATACTTCTCGTTGACAGATGGCCGATCCATCTGGTTGATCGTGGAGTTCATTCATGTGCCGCTGCGGCTTTGCCCTGTTCATCATCCAAGCGCTGCTCCTCCCGACATATGCCTCGGGACTCGCTCAAGGTGCGGGCAGATCCATCACCGACGCCAACCTATTCGACCCAGGTTTCGATCCAGAGATCGAGGCATCGCTGAGCACGCCCGCGGGCTTCCAGCTCTCGCGCCTCCACTCTTCCGACACGCCGACAGATTCTCAAACCGATCTCGGCCTCCACTCGCCGCTGGTACACGCACCGAGAGCGGCGCTCGCCAATCCGGCATCGAGTCTTGCCACTGACTTGAATGCTGATGGTCTCGCAACCAAACTCGACATCGAACCCGTGACCTTCAACCAGAGCACTCCCGCTCTTGCCCCCACGCACGAGTTCACGCTCGAAAGTTCGTCGGGCGTCCCCGATATCTCAGCGCCGCTGACCACCGGCTTCTCAATGGGCGACGTCCCGGTCTACAAGCGGTTCTCGTTCGGCGGCCGAGGCTGGCAGCGCGAGCTCGACCCGGGGTTTCGCGCCACGGTCTTCGGCGCCGAAGCCAAGCTCGGGCTGACCCGCCGAGTTGATTTGCGTCTGGGATTAGAGCTGCTCCAAACCGACCCGCACGCCTCGGGCATCCCGAGCACCAGCGACGACAGCCTCTACGCGCAGTTCCGCTTCCGCTTCTAACACCACCGCCACCACATCATCTCACTCGCCATCTCGTCGGCTACGCCAGTGTCTGATCCTGGATGCTCATGCCTCGCAATCGGCTCTCGAGCTGCGAACGATTGGGCGAATAATGCGACGCGGTCCGCAGATCCACCCATTCATTTTCGACAAGCTCGGCGAGCGAGTCGTTGAAGCTCCGCATGCCGTCGGCGCGATTGCTCGAGATGATCGTGGGCAGATCCGAATCCGCGCCGTCAGCGATCTTCGTCCGCGCCACGCTGTTGACCACCAGCACCTCGGTCGCGGGCACCACCCGCGTCTCGAAATCAGTCGTCGCAGGCAGCAGCATCTGCGCACAGATCGCCAGGAGCGTATTGGCCAGACTCGTGCGCACAAAGTCACGCTCATTGGGCGGAAAGAACTCGAGCATCCGAGCAAGCGACTGCATCGTGTCGGCGGTGTGCAGCGTCGCAAACACCAAGTGCCCCGTCTCGGCCGCCTGAATACCCGCAAGAATCGTCTCCGCGTCACGCATCTCGCCAATGAAAATCACATCGGGGTCCTGACGCACCACCGACCGCAACGCTGTCGGGAAGTCCGCGACATCAATCCCGATCTCGCGCTGGGAGATGATGGATTTGTCCGAGATAAACCGGTACTCGATCGGGTCTTCGATGGTGACGATGTTCACATCGCGCGTGCGGTTGACCTGCTGGATCATGGCAGCGAGCGTCGAGCTCTTGCCGCTGCCCGTGACGCCACAGATCAACACCAAACCCTGATGGGCGTCGGTGACGAGCTTGGAATAAATCGGTGGCAGGTGCAGGTCTTCGTAGCTCGGAATCGTCGCACGCACCCGACGAATCGCAGCGTGCGCGTGGTTGCCCGACCGGAACACGTTGATGCGGAATCGGTCGCCATCGGGCAGGTGCCAGGCAAAGTCGATCGAACCGAGAGTGCGGTAGCGTTCTTTGAGATCGTCCGAAAGGATCGGATCAAACAAATGGTCAGCCTGCTCTTCGCTCATCGGCTCCGAGTGCAGCCGGCGCAGGTGCCCCCCGATGCGAAACACCGGCGGCAAGCCCACCTTGATGTGCAGATCGGATGCGTCCTGCTTGCCCATCATGGCAAGCAGCGTCTGAATCGTGACCTTGCTGGTAGGCATCCCGTGGCTCCTGTGAAGAGGAAGGTGGGGCCGAGTGAGACGAGGCGAATGCCCCGTCACCAGAGCATATTCAGGACTACCAGGTCATGTATATCAATTTCTAATATGCAAATCGCTCTTTCAACGGTGCGGGAGGGATTCGAACCCACGAGACTCTTTCAAGTCTGCACGATTTCAAGTCGTGTGCCTTCAACCGCTCGGCCACCGCACCAAACATCGGCCCCAAGGCGTCTCGCCCTGAGCCGATCCAAGCCCATGCTAGGCGACCACCAGCCAGCCGCACTTGCTCCAGCCCCGGTGGCACCCTCCACCAAGCAAATGGAACAACCCTCAACTTCTCGCCGCCCTTTCGCGCGGCCCGGGCGGCCCCCGGCGGGCGGGGGGGGGGGGGGGGGGGGCGGGGGGGGGGGGGGGGGGGCGGGGGGGGGGGGGGGGGGGGGGGGGGGGGGGGGG